>CAJWPV010000023.1 GCA_913045395.1 uncultured Verrucomicrobiota bacterium
CGACGCGGGCGGCAAAGTAGCCGTTGTTCATGAAATGCTGCGACAGCGTGGTAATGTCCGGATGGCGTTGGCGGAAGTCACCGGCGTTGGAAAGCACGCCGGTTTGCTCGGGATACAGGCCGGTCATGAGCGAGGCACGGCTGGGGTTGCAGACGGGGTACTGGCAGTAGGCGCGGTCGAAGCGCATGCCTCGCCTGGCCAAGCGATCGATGTTAGGCGACTGGACGAGTGGATGGCCGTAGCAGCCAAGGTCGTTATTCAAGTCGTCCACGGCGATGAAAAGAACATTCGGCTTGGCCTTGGCCACCAGTCCTGGGTTGGCCAAGCAGAAAATGGCGAATGCTGCGGCGAGGAAAAAAACTTTTTTGCGGAAAAACACCCACAAAATATAACAAAAACCGGGTAAATCGAAAGGTAATTCACCACCAATAATTGCATGAATTCGGTCAAAAAAAGTGTTTACACACCAACAATGCAGATGCAACGTCTCCGCGTCCGAGGCGGGCTGGCTCTCCGGCCCACACCCCAATCATGAAATTGAAATATCGTTTGCAGGATTTGCGTTGGATAAGCGCAATCTTCATCATCGGCACATTTTTGACCACCCTCATTGGCTTGCCGCTTTTCCTTTATCAATTTGGCAGCCAGATTAACTGGTGGCTGCACGGCACCATGTTTGTCGGGATGTTCATCGCCTCGGGCTTGAGCATCACGCTGGGGTATCACCGGCTGTTCTCTCACTTGTCGTTTAAGGCGAAGTGGCCGGTGCGGCTATTCACCCTCATCTTCGGCGCCACGGCGATGGAGAACTCCGCGCTCGAGTGGTGCTCGGACCACCGCCGCCACCACAAGCACACCGACGACGATGCAGATCCGTACAACATCCAACTTGGCTTCCTCCACGCGCACATCGGCTGGGTGGTGTTCCGCCCAATCGGTGGCGATGTGCCGCTGACCAATGTCAACGATCTCAAGGCCGACCCGCTGGTTCGGTGGCAGCACAAGTGGTGGGGGGTGATCGGGATCGCCGTCGGCTTTGGCCTCCCCGCGCTTATCGGCTATCTCGCGGAGGGCGGCATCGGCGCGGCGGCCGGATTGCTGATCAGTGGCATGGCCCGACAGGTCATGGTTCATCACATGACCTTTTTCATCAACAGCCTCTGCCACACCCTCGGCAGCCAACCGTACTCAAACAGTTGCTCCGCAAAGGACAGTTGGTTCATGTCGCTCTTCACCTTCGGAGAGGGATACCACAACTTTCACCACGAGTTTCAGCACGACTACCGCAACGGCGTGAAACCGTGGCAGTTCGACCCCACAAAGTGGAGCATCCGCGTGCTGGAGAAGCTTGGGCTCGCTTCGAATCTTCGCCGTGTCCCTAACGAGACCATCGCCGTGGCTGAGATCCTGGAAAAACAGCGACAACTCGACGAGCGGCTTTCCGGGAACAGCGAGACCATCTGCAAAAAAGCCCAGCGCCTCTTTACCGAGGCTCAGGAGGAACTCGCCGCAGCGCACGAGACCTGGGAAAAATCCAAGAAGGAATACACCCACGCACTACGCCAACAGATCGACACGACCAAAGAACAACTGGGCGAGCTGAAACAGCAGATGGAACAGTCCGTGTTGGAGTTGCGCCAGGCGATCCGCGACTGGCACAACGCCCACCAGGGGCTCGTCCTCCAACTTGTCTAGGCCAGGCGCTTGGCCAGTTTCATTATGCGGGACAGTGACTCGCACGCCGTTTTTCTATTTCACGCCCCCATCTGACTATCGACTCAGTCAATACATCCATTGATTTTATCAATGACCCAGTTTTGTCGAACCTGCACTAGATTAAGGCCTGCCAGCCATGGCTGGCTCATTGCTCAATAGCCCCGTCTACGAGAAATCGTGGGCGGGGTAACTTTTTTATTCGATCGCACCCGGCCAAGTGCAACAACGGGTTTGCCTCCTCCCTGCCCTTCCGTCACCATCCGGCCACGACAATGTTTCCATTGAAAATCAAACAGTTCATCAAAACAATTTCGGCGGTGTTGACGTTTGCCTTTGCCGGCTCGGCAGTCGCCAAAGATTCCAAGACACTCGACGTTTACTGGGTCGATGTCGAGGGCGGCGGCGGCACACTGATCGTCACCCCCGCCGGCGAATCGATCCTCATCGACACCGGCATGCCGGGCGGGCGCGACCCCAGGCGGTTGCACGAAGCCGCCACCCAGGTCGCCGGCGTAAAGCAGATCGACCACCTCATCGTCACGCACTTTCACATCGACCACTTCGGGGGAGCGGCGGAGTTGTCGGAGAAAATGCCGATCAAAAACGTGTGGGACAACGGCATCCCGGAACGCGATCCTGACGGCAAAGCCAACTCCAACTTTTTGCTCCGCATTAAGCCGTATCGAAATATGAAAGTCGACAAGCGCCACGTCATTCAGCCCGGCACCGAACTCCCGCTCAAACAAGTCGACGGCCAGCCCAAGATCCGCATCCGATGCGTGGCGGCGATGAAGAAGTTCGTGCCGGCGCCCGAGGGAACCTTGCGCAATCCGCTTACAGACAAAGTCAAGCGGATTGCCGAGGACACCACCGACAACGCCAACAGCATCGCGGTGATCGTCGAACTGGGAGACTTCCGTTTTTGGGATGGCGGCGACCTTACGCAAAACACCGAGACGCGCCTCGTCACACCGGTCAACCGAGTCGGCACTGTGGACGTTTACCAGGTGAACCATCACGGGCTCGACTTCAGTAACAACGCCGTGTTCATCCAGAGCCTGGCGCCGACCGTCTCGGTGATGAACAACGGCGTAACCAAGGGCTGCGGCGCGTCATCTTTTGCAGCCGTCAAAAGCGCTAAGATCAGGGCGATGTATCAGCTCCATAAAAACCTGCGTGCCGACATCGAGAACAACACTTCGGACGAATTCATCGCCAACCTCACGCGCGACTGCGACGCACACCACATCCACATGTCCGTCGCACCCAACGGCAAAAAGTACACCATCAGCATCCCCGGCAAGGGCCACAGCCGTACTTACAACACACGCAGAAAATAACTGTGACCACCGGCCAAGCGTTAGCCGGGCGACATGATTTACCTCGACCACCTCACGACCACGCCGCCGCTGCCGGAAGTGGTCGATGCCATGCAGCCTTGGCTACGCGCGCAGTTCGGCGCAGCGGCCTCACTGCACAAACTCGGCCTCGAGGCGCGCGATGCCATCGACGAATCACGGATGCGCCTGGCCAAGCTGGTGAACGCCGCCGAGCCGGAGGAAATTATTTTCACCTCCAGCGGCACCGAGGCGATCAACCATGCGGTCAAGGGTGTCGCCCTAGCCAACCACCGTTTTGGCAGCCACATTGTCACCACCGGGATCGAGCATCCGGCTGTACTTGGCTCGATCGCCTGGCTCGAAAGCCAGGGCTTTAGCAGCACGCAAGTCGGCGTCGATGGCCAAGGCCGTGTCGATCCCGGCGCGCTTGGCCAAGCGATGACCGACGAGACTATTCTGGTCTGTTTGCACCATGCAAACCACGACCTCGGCACAGTGCAATCGATCACCGATGTGGCCGAACTCACCGGCGCGCGCAGCATCTCGCTGTTCGTCGATGCCACCGCAAGCAGCGGGTGGCTACCAATTGATGTTCAGCAACTTGGCATCGATCTGCTTGCCCTGGCACCGCACCGCTTTTACGGCCCGAAAGGGGTTGGTGTGCTGTACAAGAACCGGCGTGCGCGCGTGGAAAAACTCCTCCATGGCGGGATGCAGGAAAATGAGTTTCGTGCCGGCACGGAAAACGTGGCCGCGATCGCCGGAAGCGGAGTCGCCGCTGAACACGCCAAGGCTGCGCTTGCCCAAGGGGCGGCACACGCGGCCAAGCTGCAAGTGCGGCTGCTCAAGGGCATTAGACAAGCCGTCCAGGGGGTTCACTTGAACGGCCCCGAGCCGGACGACGGGCGGCTGCCGCATCAGCTCAACCTCAGCACTGAGGGCGTCGAGGGAGAAGGCCAGGCGCTGATGCTCGACATGCAGGGCGTCGCCATTGCCGCTGGGGCGGCGTGTACGACACGCTCCATGCGCCTGCCCCCTGCCCTTCTCGCCATCGGCCGCGACGCCGATCTGGCCAAGGGTACCACGCTTTGGGGGATCGGCCGCGACACCACGGAGGCGGAGATCGACCTAGCGGTCGAGTCGTTCGCGTTAGTCACGGCTAGGTTGCGCAGCATGACGCCGGCCCATTAATTTGTCGGCGCAGTTGGCAAAGTTCGCTTGAAACCCGGATGCACATCGTGTAGATGGTCGGCGCGGAGCTAATTTCGACGTGGCTGAAATCGAAGATAAATACGAGGAAAACACTGCCGGCAAATATTTTGTGGATGAACAGTGCATCGACTGTGATCTCTGCCGCGAGACAGCGCCATCCTGCTTCACTCGGAATGACGACGGGGGCTACTCCTTCGTCACAAAACAACCGGAGAACGAGGAGGAGGAGGAACAGTGCAAGGAGGCTATGGATGGCTGCCCGGTGGAAGCCATCGGCGACAACGGCGCCGACTAGGCCGACCCAGCTCATTTTTTAGCAGGCCCATAGCCAAAGACGACTGAGGGCCTGCTGTTTTTCTAGCCGATCTTCTGCAACCGGCGTCGCAGCAGTTCCAATGCCTGGTGCACCGTAGCGTGCTTGAATGTCTCGCGGTCGTACGGATGGAATTTGCGGATCGCCAACGGCCGGCCACCTCTCGACGCCACGCCCAGCCAAACGGTGCCGACCGGCTTTTCAGGCGTGCCGCCGCCCGGCCCGGCGATGCCGGTAACGGAGAGGGCGTGATCGGCTCCACTCATCGTCAGGGCACCCTCAACCATCTCAATGGCCACCGGTTTGCTCACCGCACCGTGTTCCGCGAGGGTCGATTCGCTCACGCCCAGCAGTTTATGTTTCATTACGTTGCTGTACGTCAGCACGCCGCCGGCGAAGATCGCCGATGCGCCGGGCACGTTGGTGATGTGGTGCCCGAGAAAACCGCCGGTGCACGACTCAGCGACAACCAAGGTTTCGCCGGCGGCGATCAACCGCTCGACCACCACCTCTGCAATCGACTGGTCGTCGATGCCGTAGATTTGTTTGTCGATTGCCACACGAATAATCGCCTCTGCATCGGCAATCAACTGTGGCATTTCCGAACCGTAACCACAAAGCCGGATGTCCACCTGCCCAGTGCGTGCGCAAAAACCTAGATCGAGCCCGAGATCCATAAGTGGTTTCAACTGATCGAGTAGCATATCCTCCACCATCGACTCGCCGACACCCAAACTCCGCAGTGTTCGACAATGAAACTCCTGCTTGAGTGGCAAATATTTTTTGATGAACGGCAGCACTTGGTCATCAACCATCGGCCGCAACTCGCGCGGCGGACCGGGTAGCATCAGCAGCCAAGCCGGCCCGCCGCTAGCCCGGAATGGGGTTGGCGACACCTCAATGGCTAGGCCGGGGGCTGTGCCGTTTTCGTTCGGGAACACCACCGCGCCTTCCGGCACGTGTGCCTGCACCAGCACCGTCCTCGGCATCGGGCGCTTGCGACTGGCGAAGAATCGTTCGATATGATTGGCAATCGTGTCATCCCGGCGAAGCGGCCTGGCCAGGAGATCGGCGATCAACTCGCGCGTGATGTCGTCGGAGGTCGGGCCAAGTCCGCCTGTGGTGATGACAAGGCCGGCGCGGCGAAGCGCCGCCTTCACCGCATCACGGATCGCCGGGCCGGTGTCCGGTACGGTGACTTGACGCGAAAGGGTGTAGCCACCGTCAGCGAGCCGTTGACCAAGCCATTGCTGGTGGGTGTTGAGCACGCGGCCAAGCAACAGCTCGGTGCCGGTGTTGATGAGTTCGATCTCCACTGCGCGGCGCGCGAATATCGGGGCAGTGCTTGGCCAAGGCAAGCTTGGCCAAGCACTTGGCCTTTGATTGACCTTGGCCAAGTGCAGGCGCATTCTGCTGCCCATGAAACATTCTCCCGGTTTTCTGGCTGTAGTCGATGAAGCACGAACGCGAGTGAACGAGGTCGACCTGAATCAGACCCGCCAACGCCTAGCGAACAACCCGGACGCCATCCTGATGGACGTACGTGAGGACAAGGAATGGGTGAGCGGCCACGCAGCAGGCGCCGTTCACTTGGGCAAAGGAATCCTCGAGCGCGACATCGAGTTGGCGCTGCCGGAGAAGGGTGCGGAAGTGATCATGTACTGCGGCGGGGGATTTCGCTCGGTGCTCACGGCGGAGGTGGCCCAGCGAATGGGCTATACGAATGTCCACTCGCTCATCGGCGGTCACAAAGCGCTCGTCAACGCCGGTTGGGATATGGAGAACGGTGAATGACAAGCCGCTGCTTGGCCGAGTGCCTGGCCAATGGATCTACTTCATCTTATTGAAGTTGGCCTGGAGGATGTCATGAGCCTGCTGGCCCTTGAACTTGCTCTGGGCAGCCTCGATGACGCCGGCCTCAAGGGCGTTCTTCGTCGGACGCAGTACCTGATAGAAGATACCAAAACGGCCCGGGAAATCCTCGCCGGCCACGGCATACGCCGCCGCCTCGTCGGTGGGATCGTGATCCTCCGGCATGAGCTTGAACTCGCCTCCCTTGCGGGGATTGGAGTTGTCAAATGCGCCCGCGAAAAACTCGGTGCACTCGCTCAGGCACTCGATGAAACTGAAGCCGTCATGATCCATCGCGGCGTCCATCATCTCGAGCAAGTGCTTGGGATTGGTGTGCGACGTGCGGGCCACAAAAGTCGCTCCGGCCGAGATGGCGAGTTTCATCGGGTTGACCGGCTGGTCGAGCGCGCCCCAGTTGTCGGTCTTGCTCTTGAAACCAAGCGGCGAAGTCGGCGAGGTTTGCTTCTTGGTCAGGCCGTAGACGAAATTGTCCATGACCACGTAAGTCATCTTGACGTTTTTTCGGGCGGTGTGGACAAAGTGGTTACCGCCGATGGAGAAGGCGTCGCCGTCGCCGCCGAAGGTGAACACGTGCAAGTCGGGTCGCGAGATGGAGAGTCCGCTGGCGAAGGATAACGCGCGACCGTGAATGTAATGCACGCCATGTGCCTGCACAAAGTACGGAAAACGGCTGGAGCAGCCGATGCCGGCCACGGTGGTCACACTCTCGTGAGGGATGTTTCGTTTCTGGATCAGTTTGTAGTAGATGGAGAGCACGGAAAAATCACCGCAGCCCGGACACCAAGTCGGATGATCAGCGGTGATCTCTTTTTTGGTCACCGGTTGGCGTTCCCCGGCGTCCTGTGAGGATTGCTCTATTGTTGCACTGTCACTCATCTTGTTTAAATTGTATCAAGCTGTGACCGGCTCTTCTGCTCTGCACGCCTTGACCCGCTCGATGATTTCCGAAACCTTCCATCGGCGGGCGGCTGTCTTGTTGATGCCTTTGATGCGCGCATCGGCAAACCGGGCGCGGAGTACGCCGGCCAACTGGCCGTAGCCGTAGACACCGCCGTCGTTCATCTCGACGACATAGACCGAATTGAACCGCGAAAAAATAGCATCCAAGCCGTTCGGCAACGGGTTGATGTGTTTGATGTGCAGCGCGGACAAGGCATCGCCATTGTTGCTGAGTTCTTCCACCGCCTCGAGGAGAGGCCCCTTAGTCGATCCCCAGCCCACCAGCAGCACGTCACCGGAGTCCGCCCCGTACACCTCAGGGGCGGGCAATTCATCCGCAAGTGTCTTGAGCTTGTTGCGGCGTTTTTTTGTCATTTCGATATGGTTCACCGCATCACCGCTGGGATGCCCCGACTCGTCATGCTCCAGGCCGGTCACCACGGGGTAACGGCCATCCTCAATCCGCGTACCGGGAGCCCGGTGTCGGCTGAGCCCGTCTCCGGACGACAAGTCGTACGGCTTGTGCGACGGAACGGGGCTCAAGTCCAGTTCAACGTCCTTACAAATCGTTTTCAGATCCGGCTCGTTGAAAGCCTCGATGCGAGTGGCTATGGCCTGGTCGCTGAGCACGAACACGGGGACGCTGAATTTGCGAGCAATATTCACCGCCTCGATGGCGGTATAAAAACAATCCTCAACGTCGGAGGCGGCCAACACCACACGGGGCGAGTCGCCGTGGCCACCGTACAAGGCAATATTAAGATCTGACTGCTCGACATCAGTCGGCAAACCAGTGGAGGGGCCGCCGCGTTGCACGTCGATAACCACCAGCGGCATCTCCGCCATGACAGCCCACCCGATGGCCTCTGTCTTCAGTGAAATGCCCGGGCCGCTCGAACCGGTGACCCCCACATGCCCGCCGTAGCTCGCGCCTATCGCCATCGAGACGGAGGCTATCTCATCCTCGCACTGGATGAACGACCCGCCGTACTTGGGCAACTCGCGCCGGAGCAATTCCATGATTTCCGACCACGGCGTGATGGGGTAACCGGCACCAAAACGAACCCCTGCAGCGATCAGCCCGTAGCCAATCGCCTCGTTCCCGGACATCACCACCTGGTTCGAACGCTCAGCACCGCCCCTGGCTAGGCGAAACAGATTGGAGATATCGTTAGACTGATAACGACAACCAGCCTGGAAAGCGTCCATCGCCGTCTTCACGATGCTTTCGCCCTTGCCACCAAACCGCTCGTTGATTAGCCGCTCGAGCTTCGTCGTATCGAGGCTGAACATCCCGGCAATCAAGCCAAGCGCATAAATGTTCTTGCCCTTGTCACGGGCAGTACCACCGATCGCCTCGACTGTCAGGCTGGAGATGGCGATACCAATGTGCCGATACTTGGTCAGCCATTCTTCACGCGGTTCCACGTGGTCGCTGTCGTAAACCAGAATGCCCCCCTTGGTCAGGTTATTGACATGATTATCGTATGAGTGCTGGTAAAAGGCGAACAGCACGTCGGCTTTGTCACCGGGGCTAAGCACCTCACCGGAGCCAAGGCGCACCTGAAAAATGGACGCCCCACCCGAGATGGTCGACGGGATCGTCATCATGGTCATCACCTCCCGCTCGCTCCTCCCCGCCAATCGCGCCAAGAATCCGCCGATGGACTGGATCCCGTCTTGGGAGTTACCAGCAAGGCGAATCGTCGCTTCAGATATATTGGATGCCCGGGAATCGTTCCCGTTATTGGCCTCCGAAACAGTCGTCTCGCTCATCGAGAATATGAAATAAATTTGCCCCATCCGCCCCCAAGAGGTGGGGACGACGGCGGCGAAAGTAGCAATCTTTTTGGACGTGTCAAACGATTATCCATTCTAATGGAAAATATTTCATTTACTTCTCCACCGTGATTGTTCCGAGCATGAACTTGGCCAAGTTCACTCCTCCATCCCACCCCGGATCAGGGCCATCAATCCGCCGTACTCCGTGGCTGATTCGAACTGCGGAAACTCCGCCCTCACGCCATCCGGAGGCCGGAACAGATAGCCGGTGTCAGCCTCGCCGAGCATCGTCGTGTCATTGTACGAGTCGCCAGCGGCAATCACTTTGTAATTCAGCCCACGAAACGCCGCCACGGCTCTGCGTTTCTGATCCCGCTGCCGCAGCCGATAGTTGGCCACGCGCCCTTCCCCGTCGATCTCTAGCTGGTGGCACAACAGGGCCGGCCAGGCCAGTTGCCGCATCAGCGGCGCGGCAAACTCCTCAAACGTATCCGACAGGATGACCACCTGCGTGATCGAGCGCAGCTCGTCGAGAAACGCCCGGGCGCCATCCAGCGGAGCGAGCGTTCCAATCACCTCCTGAATGTCTGCCAACTTGAGGTCGTTCTCGGCGAGGATGGTCAAGCGGCCGGCCATCAACTCGTCGTAGTCCGGGATATCGCGAGTAGTCAGCTTGAGCTGCTCGATCCCGGTCTTCTGGGCGAAGGCAATCCAAATCTCCGGAACCAGTACCCCCTCGAGATCCAACGCGACGATGATTTGTTGCTTCATGGCTTTGCGCACC
>CAJWPV010000024.1 GCA_913045395.1 uncultured Verrucomicrobiota bacterium
ATGGGCAAAACACGCATCATCGCTGAGACCGGCGCTGGCCAGCACGGCGTGGCCACCGCCACCGTCGCCGCGATGTTCGGCCTCGAGTGCGTCATCTACATGGGCGCAGTCGATTGCAAGCGCCAGGCGCTGAACGTCTTTCGCATGCGCATGCTTGGCGCGGAGGTGGTGCCGGTGGAGGCCGGCCAAAAGACGCTCAAGGAAGCCGTCAACGAGGCGATGCGCGACTGGGTCACCAACGTCCGGGGTACCCACTACATTCTCGGCACCGCCTACGGCGCGCACCCGTACCCGGTGATGGTTCGCAATTTCCAGCGTGTGATCGGCGACGAGGCGCGCCGCCAGATTCTCGAGCAGGAGGAACGGCTGCCGGATCACCTCATCGCCTGCGTTGGCGGCGGCTCGAATGCGATCGGCCTGTTTTATCCGTTCCTTGGTGACAAGTCGGTGGCGATGACCGGCGTCGAGGCCGGCGGCGAAGGCATCATCGACGGCAAACATGCCGCGCGGTTCCAGGGCGGCGGACTGGGCGTGCTACAGGGCACGCGCTCGTTTGTCCTTCAGGACGAGAATGGGCAAATACAACTCACCCACAGCGTCTCCGCCGGTCTGGACTACGCCGCCGTCGGCCCCGAGCACGCCTGGCTGCGCGACGCGGACCGCGTTCAATACACCTACGCCACCGACAAGGAGGCGCTGGCGGCATTCCAGCAACTGGCCAAGCTTGAGGGCATTATCCCTGCGCTCGAATCCAGCCACGCGATCGCTGAGGTGATCAAGACCGCGCCGAAAATGAGCGCCGATAAAATCATCATCGCTAACCTATCCGGCCGCGGGGACAAGGACGTCGCACAAGTCGCCGAGATGGGAATCCTCTGACGCTTGGCCAAGCGCTTGCCTTATCCACGATGAACGAGCCAGAGAAAATCCGGGTGGACAAATGGTTGTTTGCCGTGCGCCTGTTCAAGACCCGTGGCCAAGCGGCTGATGCCTGCCGCAACGGCAAAGTCAAACTCAACGACGCTCCCACCAAGGCCGCGAAACACACCAGGATGGGCGACACGATCTGCGTCCGCCAAGGCCCGATGACCCGCACGCTGAAGGTTATCGGCCTCACCGAGCGCCGTGTTGGAGCCAAGCTCGTGCCGGACTTTGCCGAGGATGAAACGCCGGAGGCGGAGTGGGAAAAACTGCGCCTGGCCAAGCGCGACAACGGCGACAACCGAAACAACTCAAAGGGCCGGCCCTCCAAGCGCGAGCGGCGGCTGATCGATCAGTTCACAAACCTTGGCCAAGCGTAATGGGATCGAGAAGCAACATCATTGGCGGATTCAGCAAAGCGGCATTGTTCATACTCGCACTTGGGCTGGTGCTAGCGATCGACTCAATTACCAATGACTTTTTTACTAATCACCTTGGTATCGAGCCACGAAAAATTGGTGGTCTCGATGGGGTGCTGTTCGCGCCGTTTCTGCACGGCGACCTCGGCCACTATCTGTCGAACGCCTTGCCAATGATAGTGCTGCTCGGGCTGCTCTTCGCCAACCGCAATTACAGGCCGGTACAGTCGCTGGCTATTGTCTGGACGCTGGGCGGCTTGGGCACATGGTTAATCGGCCGGCCCAACTCCACCCACATCGGCGCAAGCATCGTCATTTTTGGGCTGGTGGCATTCCTGATTTGCGCGGCGTTTTTCCTTCGGAGCTGGAGGTCGGCCGCGGTCAGCACGGTGGTCCTGTTTCTTTACGGCGGGATTTTCCTGAGCGTCCTCCCTCCATTGTTGAACAGCAGTATGCGGGAAAATATTTCATGGGAAGGGCATCTCTCCGGTGCCATCGCCGGCGCTATCGCCGCCTGGATGATCCGAAAAAAATAGGCGCCGACCTTTGGCCGGTGCCTTAAAAAATCAAGATCACTCGTACTGCTTAAGCACCTCGAATCGTTGGCTGCCTTTGCTGTTGAGGTGAACGATGACGCCTTTCTTCAAATCCTCGCCCTCGAGCGCAGCTTTGAATGACTTTACCGAGTCCACCTGAGCGCTGTTGATTCGTGTCACGATGTCGCCGAGTGAGATCGTTTTCTCGGCGGCGGCACTGTCGTTTTCGATTTCGGTGACGATCACTCCCTCATCATCCTCGACCTCGAAGCGCTTGGCCAGATCGGGGGTGATGTCCCTCACGGTCATGCCCAGCAGCTTGGCCTTCTCCTCGGCTTCCGGCTTGCGCTCTGGCCTCCGCAGGCGGCTCACAGTTGTGATATCCTCCGGAAACGCCCCGGTCTCGACCTCGATCTCCCGGGCCTCGCCGTTGCGCATCAGGCCAAGCGTCACCGAGACACCGGCTTTCTTTAGACGCAGTTCACGCTTGAGCTCCTCGGCCGACTTCACACTGTTGCCGTCCACGGCAGTGATGACGTCGGCCAGTTCGAGGTCGGAGCTTTCCGCCGGGCCACCGGGTACAAACTGCCGCACGACCACGCCGTCCTCAACGCCCACGGCCAGATCACGGTAGTCGGCATCCTCACGCAGCGTTGTAATGCTCACGCCGAGCCAGGCGCGGGTCACTTTTCCATCCTCGACCAGCATCTCGGCGACGCGCTTGGCCAGGTTCACCGGCACAGCGAACCCGATGCCGGTGTTCACACCGCGAATGAGCGTATTGATGCCAATCACTTCGCCGTAAATATTGACCAGCGGCCCGCCGCTGTTGCCGGGGTTGATGCTGGCGTCGGTCTGGATGAAGTCCTGATCGAACATGAACTGGTCTGTGAATACGCGCCTCCCCTTGGCGCTCACGTGCCCAACAGTGACGCTGTAATCCAACTCGTACGGCGAACCGACCGCGATGGCGAATTCGCCCACCTTTGTCTTACTGGAGTCGCCCATCCTCGCCGCGTCCAGGCCGGTGGCAGCGATCTTCACCACGGCGATGTCGGACTGGCGATCCACGCCGAGCACCTCACCGTCGTATTCCCTGCCACCCTTGAAAACGATCTGCACCTTGTCGGCGTTCTCAACCACGTGGCTGTTGGTGAGGATGATGCCGTCCTCACGGTAAACCAGCCCGGAGCCCTGCCCGTTGAAGACCGGCTCACGGGATCGAGGGCGGCGAGGTTGTTCCTCTCTGTCCCCTCGTTCCTCCTGCTGTCGCTCGAAAAACTTGCGGTATTCCTCCGGCAATTGGTCGAAAAACGGGCTGTTCCTTAAGGGATTCCCAAACACCCCGGCCGCCTGTGGCTTGTTCGCCACACGCACGATGACGACAGACTTGGAAACGCTCTCCGCCACCTCGACAAACGCCTGGTTGAGCTGCTGCGCTAGCTTAAGGGCCTCAGACGGTTCGGCCGCCTGGGCCGGGGAATTTGCCACTGCGCCTCCCAGCAAGCCGGCACTCAGAATTGTCACTGCTATTTTCTTAATCATACTTTCTTTCACTCGGTAACTGACGTCACAATCTTCGCCGAACTTCGATGGGACTCAACCAAAAATGTTCAAAAAAAATGAAATGTCTGGATTCGCTCGACACCCACCCCGGTTTGTGGATTACTTTGCCGGGTTTTGACCCGGCTCGCGCCGGGCTTTTTGAAAATGGACAAGGATTTGTTAGCCAAAGCCAAGTCGCTCGGGTTCTCCGACCCGCAAATCGCCCACCTCACCCGGCGTACCGAGGACGAGGTTCGGGCCGAGCGGAAGGCACTTGGCCTGGTGCCGGGGTTCCGGCTGGTGGATACCTGCGCGGCGGAATTCGAGGCGTACACTCCGTACTACTACTCCTCGCACGACCGGGGCGATGACGAGGTGCAGCCAAGTGACACCAAGAAGGTGATGATCCTCGGCGGCGGCCCGAACCGGATCGGCCAGGGCATCGAGTTCGACTACTGCTGCGTGCACGCCGCCTTCGCATTGAAGGAGGCGGGGCTCGAATCGCTCATGGTCAACTCCAACCCCGAAACCGTCTCCACCGACTACGACACCAGCGACAAGCTTTTCTTTGAGCCACTGACGCTCGAGGACGTGCTGCACATTTATGAGCGCGAAAAATGCTGGGGTGCGATCGCGCAGTTCGGCGGACAGACACCGCTCAACCTCGCGCTGGGCCTGCAGGCCAATGGCGTGAACATCATCGGCACCTCGCCGCAGAGCATCGAGCGCGCCGAGGACCGCGAGATGTTCGCCAACATGCTGCACAAGCTCGACATCCCGCAGCCACCAAACGGGTTGGCCACCAACGAGGCCGAAGCGCTCGAGGCGTCGGCCAAGCTGAGCTACCCGGTTCTCGTTCGCCCCTCGTTCGTGCTTGGCGGCCGGGCAATGCAGATCGTTTATTCCGACGACGAGCTGCGCCAGTACATGCGCACCGCCGTCGAGGCCTCACCGGAGCGGCCGGTGCTGGTGGATAAATTTCTAGAGGACGCCATCGAGGTGGATGTCGATTGCATCGCCGACGTTGGCCTTTACGACGATCCCGACGACGCCACCGTGGTCATCGGCGGGATGCTCGAGCACGTGGAGTTCGCCGGCGTGCACTCCGGCGACGCTGCTATGGTGCTGCCGCCGCACACGCTCTCCGCCGAGCTCATGGACACCATGCGACGCTACTCCAACGCAATGGCCCGCGAGTTGAAAGTGACCGGCCTGATGAACGTGCAGTACGCCATCAAGGACGGCACCGTGTACGTGCTCGAGGTCAATCCGCGCGCGTCGCGCACCGTGCCGTTTGTCAGCAAGGCGATTGGCAAGCCGTTGGCCAAGCTGGCGGCCAAGGTGATGACCGGCCAGACACTCAAGAAACTGGGCTTCACGGAGGAAATCACGCCGGGCTACTGGGCGGTGAAGGAATCGGTTTTCCCGTTCAACCGCTTCCATGGGCAGGATATTTTGCTCTCGCCCGAGATGAAATCGACCGGCGAAGTGATGGGCATCGATGCCGACCTCGGCACCGCCTACGCCAAGTCGCAGATGGCTTCCGGCAGCTCGCTGCCGCTCGAGGGGCGGGTGTTCATCAGCGTCAGCGACGCTCACAAGGCGGAAGTCGCCGACTTGGCCAAGCGCTTCGCCGAGCTTGGCTTCAAGCTCATCTCCACCACCGGCACCGCCGCCGTGCTCACCGAGGCCGGCCTCGAGGTGGAGAGCGTCCCCAAGCTGGCCGAGGGCCGCCCCAACACGCTGGATTTGCTGAAAAACAACGAGATTCAGCTCGTCATCAACACCCCTTCCGGCCAAGCGCCGCGTGCGGACGAGATCAAGATTCGCACCAGCGCCATCTACACGAACACCCCGATCATGACCACGATCGGCAGCGCCAAAGCTGCCGCCGAAGGCATCGCCGCACTGAAAAAAAACGGCTATGGCGTCAAGCCGCTGCAGGAATTCCTTTAGGGAAGCCAGGCGCCTGGCCAGGCGCCGTCACTGGTAGATCGCCCAGGGTTGCAGTAAAATATGGCCTCAAAGTTTTTTTAGCAAAAAAACGAAAGCGTGATTTCTCTCAATCAACTTGGGAGTTGACGGCATAAAACTGGGTCGTTAGTCTTTTCAAAAGCCAATTTTTTAGACAAAAAACGTATTGGAAACATTATGAAATCAAAAGCAATGAAATGGCTAGGAACCCTTTTGGGTTGCCTTAGTTTGGTAGCCGTGGTCAGTGCCATCGCCGACCCGGTAAACACGAAATGCCCGTTCAGCGGCGAGGCCATCAATAAGGACGCCACCTATTCGGTCGGCTTCTGTTGCGGCAACTGTCAGGGCAAATTCACCAAGGACCCGGCCAAGTTCGTGGGCAAGGTGAAGGCGGTCGCGGTGAACACCACCTGCCCCATGAGCGGCAAGACGGTCAACGCAAAACACACGGCAAAGCACAAGGGCGACGTGGTCGCATTCTGCGGTGCCGGATGCCAGAAGAAGTTCACGGCCGATCCCGCGGCATTGATCAAGCAGGTCAAGTTCGCCCGCAAGACGGTGAATGACAAATGCCCGCTCAGCGGCAAGGCGATCGATCCAAAGAAAACCTACACGGTGGCGTTCTGCTGCAATAACTGCGCCGGCAAGTTCAAGAATGCCCCGGCCAAGAGCATCGCCAAGGTCAAGTAATCGGCTCCCGAAAAAATTTCACAACCGCCCCGGCATTGGGGCGGTTTTTTTGTCGCTTGGCCAAGCGCGTGGTCACTCAACGCGTGACGCCCCGTTCACTGGTCTCGACAAACGATAGGAAGTGTTCCACCTCTGGAAGCTGTGGGACCTCCGCCCGTATGGCTTCGACTGCGTTGGCGCCGGTCAGGCCTTTCCGAAAGTACAACCGGTGCGCTTGGCGAATGGCATCCTGTGCCTCGGCCGCTACGCCATTTCGCTCCAGCCCCACCTTGTTCACGGCGCGGGTTCGGGCCGGGTTACCGTCCACCATCATGTACGGTGCCACGTCGCTCACCACCTTTGTGCAGCCGCCGAGGATCGACATTTTACCCAGGCGACAGAACTGGTGCACCGCAGCCAGGCCTCCAACGATTGCGTAATCTTCGACAATCACGTGCCCGGCGAGCGTGCCGTTGTTGGACAGGATCACATGGTTTCCCAGCAGTACGTTGTGGGCGATGTGGCTGTAGGCGAGGATATGGTTGTCTGACCCCATCACCGTCGCCTCGCCGTCTCCGGTGGCGCTGTGCACTGTCACGTTTTCTCGGAAGCTGTTACGGTCGCCTATGCGTGTCCATGTCGTGCCACCCTTCCATTTCAAGTCCTGAGTCTTAAGACCGATGGAGGCGAAGGGGAAAAACTCGTTGCCGCTGCCGATCTCGGTGTGACCATCGATAACGATGTGCGAATGCAGCCTGTTCGCTTGGCCAAGCGTGACGTGCCGGCCGATGACGCAGTACGGACCGACTTCACAATCGTCGCCAATAATTGCATCAGAATGAATGACTGCGCTGGGATGAATCTCGGGCATGGCGTTCGCCTGGACGGTTACTCGTTACCCATGAGGGAAAAGGTGATCTCGGCCTCACTGACCACATCCCCGCCCACCGTGCAGACACCCCGTGCCTTGGCAACCTTGCTCCGGGCCTTGAGTAGCTCGATATCGATCTGCAACACGTCACCAGGCTTGACCGGCTTGCGCCATTTCACCTTCTCGGCCGACATGAAGTAGGCGATCTTGCCGGCGTTGCCGGCCTGCTTGAGCGTGAGGATGCCGGCCACCTGCGCCATGGCCTCGAGTTGCAGCACGCCCGGCATGATCGGATGCCCAGGGAAATGACCCTGGAAATAAGGCTCGTCAATGGTGACATTCTTGATCGCGGTGATCTCGTTGCCCTCGATCCGCGTCACTTGGTCCACCATCAGGAACGGGTAGCGGTGCGGCAGGATTTGCATGATCTGCTCGGAGTCCAGTGGGGCTGTTGTTTCGTCGCTCACTTGGCTTGGGTGGGGTTGAATGGGTTGCTTGGCCGGGGTCGATACCGGCTTTGCCGGCTTGTCGCCCGGCGGGGAAAAACTTTGTGCGGCCACCAACGGGCGGCGCGCTTGTTGAAGGATGCGCCTGGCCAAGCCGCAGTTTGCAGCGTGCCCTGGCTTGACCGCCACGATGTGCCCGCACAACGGCGCGCCGACAAGGCTCAAGTCGCCGACAATGTCTAATATCTTGTGCCGCACAAACTCCTCGCGATAGCGCATCGGCTCAGCCGTCAACACGGCGTCATCGCGGATGACGATGGCGTTCTCAAGGCTGCCGCCCCGGATGAGGCCGTTCTTGATGAGGTACTCGATCTCCTCGTAAAAACAAAATGTTCGGGCCTGGGCGATCTCAGTCTCCCACGTCTCAGGCGTCAGCTCGATACTGAAAAACTGCGTAAACCGACCGCCCTTGTCGGAGCTTGTGCAGGTGATCTTGAAACGCTCGTGCGGGAAGGCGGATATCACCGAGCCATTGTGCGTGTGTTCGATCGGCGTGGTGATTTGAATCGGCTCGACGTGCTCCGCCTGCGCCTCAATGCCGGCCTCACGGATCATTTTGCAAAACTGCCGCGCACTGCCGTCAGCCACAGGCGGTTCGCTCGAGTCCACCTCGATGACAGCATTGTTCACCCCAAAGGCGTACAGGGCTGCGAGTACGTGCTCCACGGTCTGCACCTTGGCGTTGCCCCTGGACAGGCTCGTCGAGCGGTCGGTTTCAGCGACGTTCCCGATCTGTGCCGGGATCTCCACACGGCTCTCTAGATCCACGCGGCGAAAAACCACCCCGGTATTCGGTGGCGCAGGCAACAGGGTCATCGCAACCTTGTTCCCGCTGTGCAGGCCGATGCCGGAGAAACTCGCCGGGCTGGCCAGTGTATGCTGCTGCAACACGGCAGGCATTTAACAGGCGGGCGCAGCCGTTGGCAAGGTCAACACCCCACCGATTCCGGAGTTAGCCCTGCTCAGCCGCGAACGATCTCGCTCAGGTCATCACTCAACTACTCGATCACTTTTGGGTGAACAACATTATGCGCCTGGCAAAACGTAACGTTCGTTCAGGCCACCCGGCCCCGCTTGGTCTGTATTTCCAGCCGGAATCGACCACTGTTTTTCTTCAGTTTAACGTCATTGCCAAATGTTTCGGCCATCAAACAAGTCGTCATGATTTTCGACTTGCAGCCACAAGCCAATACTAGGCCGTCACGCAATAGTAGTACATGGCTGTACACCGGCGTAATCTCCTCGACGTGATGCGTCACCAGTACCAACGTCGGCGCGTTGCGACGTTGGCCAAGCTCATCGATAAACTGCAGGAAATTTTCACGGGCAGCCGGGTCGAGCCCGGCGCACGGCTCGTCGAGCAGCAACACCTCCGGCTTGGCCATGAGTGCGCGTCCGATAAGCACCCTTTGCCGCTCTCCTTGAGACAACACACCCCATGGTCGATCTGCCAGATGCTCGCAGCGAATGCGCCGTAAAACCTTTCGTGCCTCCTCACAGTCGGACGGCTTCGGTTTACCCCACAGATCGATCATCGCATACTTGCCGGTTATCACCGAGTTCAGAGCCGGCTCGTCGTCGACCATCATCTGCCGGACAGTGGAACTGACTAGGCCGATCTTCCGCCGCAATGTTGGCAAATGCACCTGGCCATAACGTTCACCCAGAAAATCAATCTCACCCTTTGACGGAGTAAAATATCCAGTCAATGCACTGAGTAGTGTTGTTTTGCCGGAACCATTCCCTCCCAGGACGACCCAGTGTTCGCCTCGATTTACTCGCCAATTGACTTCGCGCAATATTTTCGTCTCATCCCTCTGTATCGTGAGATTTGACAATTCTATGACTGGAGATTCCGGATTAGTCATACTCTAAGCAGGCGCTTTCATGACCGCTTCATTAACCCCATCCCAAAAATTGATGCGTGCCTGCAACGACATGAAGTTCCAAACTGGAAACACGTGATACTACATGAACATTCCCAGCTGGAACAAACTTGTGACTGGCCGAAATACCGGATGTTCCACGAGCAATTCGCGAAGCGAGTCAAGTGATGATGAATCAAACCCATCAGACACTGAGCCGGTCTCAAGCACGGATGACCGCGTTAAGATCTTCACGAAGTCGTTCAATCACTTTTGCGTGGACTTCATCAACCTGCTCGTCTTTCAGCGTGCCCTCTGAAGAACGGTAGTGGAACGCATACGCCACGCTCTTCTGCCCGTCCTCGACGCCTTCTCCCCGATAAATATCAAACAACTCGACCGACTCAAGATTCTTCGGCTTGGCCTTGCGGATGCTTTGCAGTACGGCGTCGTGTGTCGTGTCGTCGGCGACAAGCATCGCGATGTCACGCCGCGTGCCGGGAAACGCCGGCAACGCCTTGAAATTCCGCCTGGTCGTGCGGCGTTGCAGCGCTTGGTCGAGGTCGAACTCCGCAAAGAAAACCGGATGCTTCAGGTCGTGCC
>CAJWPV010000025.1 GCA_913045395.1 uncultured Verrucomicrobiota bacterium
TGGAGCTAAAAGGCTGTTTTAACCGAAAAACAAAGAAGTCTGGATCAGTTCTGCATGATTCTAAATCAGTTTTGCATGATGGCTTCGTCTAGGTTGAGGATGGTGTTCGCCACCAGCGAGTAGGCGGCCAGTTGGGCGGCGGGCAGCCCCGGGTCGCGCGGTCGTTCGCCCACGGACAAAAGCTGGCTGGCCGCCTTCTCGTTCTCCCGGAAATCCTTTTGGTAAAACCGGAAATCCTTCATCAACAAATCGAGTTCCGCCCTGCTCGGCGTGCGGCTGATCACGCGCCGGAACGCCTCCGCCACGCGCTGGCGCGGACGCTGGCCCCTCGGTTTCATCATCCGTTCGCCGAGGAACCGCGCCGCCTCCACAAAGGTTTTGTTGTTCATCATCGTCAACGCCTGCAGCGGCGTGGTGGTGTGATCGTTTCGCACGATGCATATTTCACGCGCGGCGGCGTTGAAGGTCATCATCGTGGGCGGCGGCACTGTCCGCCGCCAGTAGGTGTACATGCCGCGCCTGTAAATCTTGTCGCCCTTGTCCTGCTTGTAGCTCGCGTTGGAGATACTGCGCCAAATGCCCGGCGGCATGTACGGCTTCACAGATGGCCCGCCGATTTTTCCATTCAGCAAATCGCTAGTGAACAGTGCCGCGTCGCGAATGGCATACGGCGTGAGGCGCTTGCGCGGCCCACGGGCGAGCAGTCGGTTTTCGGGATCGTGCTTCAGCGATGCAGACGATGCGGATGAACTTTGCCGGTAGGTGGCGCTGGTGACAATGAGCTTGTGCATCGCCTTCATGTCCCAGCTGCGCCGGATGAACTCCGTGGCCAGCCAGTCGAGCAGCGCCGGGTGACTCGGCAACTCGCCCTGCACGCCGAAGTTCTCACTCGTCTTTACGAGGCCGAGACCGAAGTAACGCTGCCACATGCGGTTTACTGTCACGCGCGCGGTGAGCGGATGCGCCGAATCCACCAGCCACTGCGCGAGGCCAAGGCGGTTGCGCGGCCATTGATCATTCCATAAGCTGAGCACCGGGGGTGTGGCCGGATGCAGCCGCTCCGACTTGTCCGGTTGGTCATACACGCCGCGCTCGAGTCGATACGTTTCGCGTGGCTTTGCCAGTTCGTGCAGCACCATCACCGTATCTGGCGTGCCGGGTTGCGGACGTGGCACTGAGGTTTGCACCACCTTGATTTTCATCGGCGCGGGCACCACGAACTTGGTCTCCTGCGCCGACAGGTTCGGCCAACTCTTGGGCACCTTGATGAACGGCGGGCTGTTGCCATTGTTCGGCCCAAGGCCGGCCTCGTCGATGTTGTTGAAGAAGGCGAAAAGCCGGTAGAAGTCCTTTTGCGTGACTGGGTCGAACTTGTGATCATGGCAGCGCGAGCAGGTGAGCGTAAGCCCGAGGAACATCGTGCCCATAGTCTCTACGCGGTCAGCCACGTATTCGACGATCCATTCGTCTGGAATCGACCCGCCCTCGGAGTTGATGCGGTGGTTGCGGTTGAAGCCGGTGGCCACCTGCGTGAAAAAGTTTTTGTCCGGAATTAGGTCACCCGCCATCTGCTCGGTGATGAACCGGTCGAATGGCATGTTATCATTGAGCGTCTTGATCAGCCAATCGCGCCACACCCACATGTAGCGCAGTCGGTCGTTCTGGTAGCCGTCGGTGTCCGCGTAGCGCGACGCCTCCATCCAGCCTAGCGCCATGTGCTCGCCGTAACGCGGCGAGTCAAGCAGGCGATCCACCGCCCTCGCGTAGGCCTCGGGCGAATCATCGTCCAGGAATGCGTCGAGTTCTCCCAGCGTTGGCAGCAGTCCGGTGAGATCCAGCGCCACGCGACGGAGCAGGGTGGCCCTGTCGGCCTCGGGGGATGGCACGAGCCCCTCGCGCTCGAGCCGTGCCAGCACGAAACGATCGATGCCGTTGTGCGGCCAGCCGGCATCTTGCACCTTGGGCAAGCGTGGCCTCTTAGGCGGCACAAAGGCCCAGTGCCGGTCGTCGCTTGGCCAGGAGCCACCGGCCTGGAGCCAGTTCACGAGCTTGGCCCTATCCTTGTCACGCAACGGGCGGTTGGAGTCCGCCGGCGGCATACGCTCTTTCTGGTCATTGCTCGTGAGCCGATGCAGCATTTCGCCGCCCGTCAGCACGCCGGACTCCATCGCCGCTGCGCGGTCGTGCAGGCGTAGCTTGGCCTTGCGGGCCTTGGCGTCGGGGCCGTGGCAATGGTAGCAGGCATCCGACAACACCGGTCGAATGTCGCGGGCAAAGTCCAGCTCCGCCCCCTGTACCGTGCTGCTAAGGAAAACTGCTGCCAAAATGGAGATGACACGCGCCATTTTCTGTGACACCGCTTGGTAGCAGGTGCCCCCCTATTTGTCATGTAAAGAATCAGCCTCATCTCCAACCGGTCGTTGCCTTTTTGAGATTCCGTGCGTACAAAGCCCGCGTGCAATTACCCCTATCCCTACTGTCGTCTTGGTGCGATGCTTATGGCCAAGCGCAGAGGTGCCAGCGCCCTGTGTTGAATTGCTTTTCATTAATTTTTGCGGCCATTAGTTGGCTCGCCTTGTCACCAGTCACGGGGCAGGGTGCTGACACGGAATTCAAGTCGCTATTGGCTGCCGACACACTCGACGGCTGGGAGACGATTGGCTCGGCAAAATGGAAAGTGGCCAAGGGCGAGCTTGTCACCGGACAGGACGGTGATCCCAAGCGCTCGGGCATACTGCAAACTAAGCGGCATTACCGTGACTTTGAGCTGAAGTTGGATTTCAAGATAGACGAGCACGGCAAGTATAACAGCGGCGTGTATCTGCGACGGCCAACCGAGCGCGGGGTGGGGCGGCCGTATCAGGTAAATATCGGTCGGGGTGCCGCCGGCGAGCCGGTTGGCCTGCATCTCGACGATTGGCTTGCCAAGGGCGACGAACACGACAAAATCCGCAGGGCGCTGAAGTGGAACTCGCTGCGTATCCGAATCGTCGACTCACACATCGAGGTTTGGCTAAACGGCAAACAGATCGTTAATTTCACCCACAAAAACCCCAAGCCGTACCTGCTCAAGCCCGGGCCGATTGCACTGCAAACCTACGGCGCGGAAGGGCATTCCGGCTGGGTAAAGTTCCGCAACATACAGCTAAGGGATTTGTCGAAATGAGGCGGTTTATTTTGTCGTTTTTGTTGTCTCTTGGAGCGACGGTTTCCGCTGCGGAACAACCAAACATTCTCTGGATCACAGCGGAGGATATGAGTCCGGTGCTGGGGTGTTATGACGACCAATTTGCCGTGTCGCCGAACATCGATTGGTTGGCAAAGGAGAGTGTACGCTACACGCGGGCGTTTGCGAGTGCGCCGGTTTGTTCGCCTTCGAGGTCGTGCCTGATAACCGGTTGTTATCCGCCCTCCCTCAGCACACAGCAGATGCGCTCGGGCTTTGCGATCCCCAAAAGCATGCGTGGGTTTCCGGAGCACCTGCGGGCGCGCGGGTATTACACGAGCAACAACGTGAAGACCGATTACAACACGGGCAACTATGCGGATATCATCCGGCATTCGTGGAGCGAGAGCAGCGCTACCGCGCATTGGCGCAAACGGCCGGACAAGAAGCAGCCGTTCTTCAGCATTTTCAACCTGATGACCTCGCACCAGAGCCGTTCGATGGTGTGGCCGTACGAGCGGTTCAAGAAGGATGTGCAGAGTAGGCTATCGCTCAGCGAGATTCATGATCCGACCAAGGTGCCGTTGCCACCGTATTATCCGGACACGCCGTTGATCCGTCGCGAGCTGGCGCGCTTTTACGACTGCGTCACAGCGATGGACAAGGAGGTGGGCGCCATCCTGCAACAGCTCGAGGACGACGGCCTCGTGGACAACACGATTGTCTTTTTTTACAGCGACCACGGCAACGGCATGCCCCGCCACAAGCGTGCTCTGCTGGACAGCGGAATGCACGTGCCGCTCCTGATTCGTTTCCCCAAAAAATGGCAGCACCTCGCCCCCGGCAAACCCGGCACCACCACCACCCGCCTCGTGAGTTTTGTGGACTACGCGCCCACCATGCTGAGCCTCACCGGCATTCCTATTCCCGAGGCCATGCAGGGTGCGCCATTCCTCGGGCCCAAGGCCGCCGCGCCGCGCCGTTACGTGTACGGCCACCGCGATCGCGTGGATGAAGTGCGCGACCTCGCCCGCTCCGTGCGCGATAGCCGCTACCTCTACATCCGCAATTATATGCCGCACCTTGGCTACAACCAACCCACTGCCTGGCCGGACAGTGGCGAGATCCGCCACGACTTTTATCGCTTGGCCAAGCGCGAGACGATGAGCGCCGCCCAGTGGCACTTTGCCGCTCCCACGCGGCCGGTCGAGGAGTTGTACGATTGCGAGGTAGACCCGCTCAACTTAAGCAACTTGGCCAAGTCGGGAAAACATCGGGACATCCTTAAACGCCTTCGCGCGGAACACCTTCGTCACATCGCGGCTACGGCCGACCTTGGCTTTTTGCCAGAGAGCGAGGCATGGGAACTGTTCACCAAGCAAACAGGCTGGAAGCTTGGCCAGGCTGGTAGGGTGCCGTTAGCTGGCATCCACCAAGCCGCTGCCCAAGTCGGCGTTGCGAGCGAGCGAGTGTTTTTGAAAAACCTGGATTCTGACAACCCGACCATTCGTTACTGGGGCGCGATTGGGTTGGCCGTGAGTCCGAAAATCTCCGGCTTGGCCAAACGCAAATTACGACGAAAGATCAGCGATCCATCAGCGGCCGCGCGGATTGAGATCGCCAACGTCCTCGCGACTCACGGCGACATTCAGAACGCACTACCGGCATTGATCGAGGCAACGCAACATGAAAATCTCATCGTCGTGACCCACGCCTCCCGGGTCATCGAGTTGCTCGGCAAAAAGGCGAAGAGTGCAAAATATGCAATGCAAGAAGCCCTCAAACGCGCAGACAAAATCCGCCCGCCGAACACACCGGCGACCATCGTCTTGCCCGGCGACAAGGATTTGGCCATGTTCGTTTCCTTTTCCTGTCGTGCTTTTTTGAACAGGTTGGACGAGTAAGCCAATGCTCCGGTTACTAGAAACCACCTTCGCAGGAGTTGCTTTTTTATTCGCTGGGGATCTTTTCGGGGCACTTCAACCCGCTAAGGTTTTCTCCGACAACATGGTGTTACAGCAGGGGGTGTCGGTACCGTTTTGGGGAAGAGTTGATATCGGAGCCAATGTTCTCGTTGAGTTTGCTGGGCAACGTGCTGAGGCGAAGGCGGATAATGCCGGACGGTGGAAGTTGGAGTTTGAGCCATTAAGCGCGAGTGCAGAAGGACGCCTGCTCTCAATTCGAAGCGGCAACGAAAGTCTACTTTATAAAAATGTCGTGGTGGGGGAGGTGTGGTTTTCCGGTGGACAATCGAACATGGCGTATAGTGCTGGCAGCATGGCCAAGCGATTGGCCAAGGGGAAGGCGTTGGTCGATGCAGCAGATTATCCGGGCATCCGGTTTCGGAAAGTGAATGAGAAAAATATGCCAATGCCGCAGGAGGATTTGAAAGGAGGGAGTTGGTTCGTGTGCACGCCGAATTCGGTGAAGGCTTTTTCAGCGGTTGGATTTATCTTCGCCCGAAGGTTGCAGGAGAAACTCAAAGTGCCGATTGGCATCATTGATTGTTCCTGGGGCGGCACGCCGATTGAGCCTTACATTCCTGCTGGGGCGTTTACCGGGCATCCTACATTGGAGCGCCTAGCCAAGTTGTCGGAGACGAGGGACTTTGAGGCTATCAAGGCCATGCGGGGAGGGACGTTTGTTCGCAGTGACGCTTGGCTCGCCGGGGCAATTTACAACGCTCGAATCGCTCCCGTTGTTCCGTATGCGATTCGCGGTGCCATTTGGTATCAAGCCGAGTCCAACTGCGGTACGGGTGAAGACCCACGTGATTATGCCCACAAAATGCGGGCACTTATTCAAGGCTGGCGAGGTGCTTGGGGGCGTCCGGATTTGCCGTTTTATTATGTGCAGCTACCCCAGTGGCGTAGCTACGCATGGACGTATGCCCGCGAGGAGCAACGGCGCGCGATGGATGTGCCGGACACAGGGATGGCGGTAACAATCGATTTAGATTTTAACAACGATATTCATCCGCCAAACAAAATCGATGTGGGGGAGCGTCTGGCCCGATGGCCTCTGGCCAAGGTTTACAGGCATTCTACACCTTATAGTGGGCCGACGTTTCGATCTGTGAAGCGTGTCGGGAATGTTTTGTCTGTGCTGTTCAATAATGTGGATGGAAGATTGATTGTTGGCCAAGCGGGTGTAGGTCAGGTGATAGAGATCAAAGGAGGTAAATTATTTGGATTTGAATTGGCCGATGAAGGAGGGGGGTGGCATGTAGCAAATGCGGTTATTCGTGGTAACACGGTTGCTGTCAGTAGTGCTGAATTGAACGAACCAAGGGCGGTTCGGTACGCTTGCCATCCACAAGCACCAGAAGACAAACAGTGGAATCTTTACAACGGAGCCAAACTTCCGGCCTCCCCTTTTTGCTCCGATTGGAGCCTGATGCCGTACGACCCCAAACAAAACCCAATGCCGAAATAAGAAACGAGCATTGCTCGTTTCATGAAGATTGGTCAGGCGCTTGGCTCAGCGTTCACTGATTGGCTGGAACTTGAGATTGTCCGGGCCGTCATAAACGCCTCTTGGGCGGATGAGACGGTTGTCGGCCAGTTGCTCTAGCACATGTGCTGTCCAGCCGGAAGTGCGCGAGATAGCGAAGAGTGGAGTGAACAGGTCGGTCGGAATCCCTAGTGAGTAGTAGACGGTGGCCGAGTAGAAATCGACGTTCGGGTAGAGGTTCTTTTCGCGAAGCATGATCTCAGCGATGCGCTCACTCATGTCGAGCCATTTGGTTTCACCGAGTTTGGCGCCAAGTTGCTGGGCCATGCGCTGCAGGTGCGGTGCGCGCGGGTCAAGCACCTTGTAGACGCGGTGGCCAATGCCCATGATTTTCTTTTTATTTTTCAGGCAGTCGTCAACGAAGTCATCCACCTTGTCGAGGCTCCCGATTTCCTGGAGCATTTTAATCACGCCCTCGTTGGCGCCGCCGTGCAGCGGGCCCTTGAGCGTGCCGATGGCGGAGGTAATGGCGGAGTACATGCCACTGAGTGTGGCAATGGTAACGCGAGCGGAGAAAGTGGAAGCGTTCATGCCGTGGTCAGCGTGCAGGATGTAGCACATGTCGATGGTCTTTTCCTTTTCCTCAATCGGTTTTTTGCCATCGATGAGATAGAGAAAATTCGCCGCCTCGCCAAGGGATGGATCGGAATCAAGCAACGGCTTGTCCTGTCGGGCCAAATGGAAGTAGGCTGTAATCACCGGCACCTGAGCAATCAGCTTGATGGCACGCTTGGTCTGATGCTCCAGCGAATCCTGTCCCTCGGGCGGTTCGTAGCAGGCGAGGGCGGAAACCACGGTGCGAATGGCACGCATCGGTGAGGCTTCCTTGGGGAGTTGCCTGATGATGTCCACCACGCCGCTGGGTAGATCGCGGGCTGCAGCCAGTTCGGCCTTCAGCGAGGCCAATTCGGCTTCATTTGGCAACTTGCCGCGATGCAGCAGATGCACGACCTCTTCATAGGTCGCGTTACCGGCCAACTCGTTGATGTTGTAGCCCCGGTAAATCAACTCCCCGTCGAGTCCGCGGACGCTGCTAAGTTTCGTGGTGGCGGCGACGACCCCTTCAAGGCCCTTCGCGGGTGCAGGTTTTTCTGTATTGCTCATTCTAAATTCTTTCAGGCGGTCACGCGCCGACGGCGTAAGGATTGCATTGGTCGGGATGCTATCCAGCTCGCCATTACGTTGCAGCGCATCAATATCCTTCAAGCTGTAAAGTGTTTTCATCCATTAAGACCAATGCGAACCCCCTTCGATGGGTCAGAAACCCTAGTGAAAACTGGTTTTCGGCGCAACGGTTTTTTCGGAACCCACGGCTTGGTCAAGCGCTTACAATCCCCGGTAAACGCAACGGGCGGTACATGTCTCGGCCACTTCCACGGCGGTTAATAGGGGCAGATTCGGCTTTAGCCTTTCCCAAATCCAAAGGGCCACATTCTCGCTGGTGGGGTTTTCGAGGCCCTTGATTTCGTTGAGATAATGATGATCGAGCTGCTTCCAGAGCGGCTTGAATGCTGTCGTGATGTCGGCGTAATCGAGCACCCAGCCCAGCTTCGGATCGCAGTCGCCCTCGACGACGATCTCCGTCATGAAGCTGTGGCCGTGCAGTCGTCGGCATTTGTGCTTCTCGGGCAAGTGTGGCAGTAGATGGGCGGCTTCGAACTGAAATGTTTTTCTGAGTTCCATGATTCGCTCACGCGGTCTCGAGGTCGGTCCAGTGAATCAGCTCGCCAAGCGGCGGCCGGCCATCGTGCCGCCAGGCCAGTGGCGGTCGCTGCATTTGGCCGATCGCACAAATCCGCGACACGCCCCACTTGGCCAGGGGTAGGGCCAACTCCCGCATCCGCGCTTCGCTGGCGGCCAGTCCGACCGTGGATACGGACTCGCGAATCGGCTCCAGCACGTGGAGCGCCTCCTCAATGTGTTCGATCGGCTTGATGAAGATGAAACGGTTGAGCGGTGATCTCTGAAACTGTTTTTCATCCTCGTACACCACCGTCCAGTTGGTCGTGCCCTCGCTCTCCCAAAGCATTGCGCCGACCTTATTGGCCTCTCGTATTTTGTAAAAGCGCCGGGCCGTCGAGATAGCCGCCGCCTCTTTTGTTGGGATCGGGCCACGCGGCATCGCTTCGTTTCGCGCCTCAAGTTCCTCGGCGAGCATTTCGGCGAAGCGCTCCGGCTTTAGTGTGCCGAATTGCTCGACATAAATCACGTGCGGTGACAGGCAGCCGCGCTGGTTCCATGCGACAATATCGTCGGCGGCGCGTGAAATGATCGCCTGCGTGCCCATTATCTCGTTAGCCTGTTTTTCCACGTAACCAAAACTGATGCGATGCCCGTAGCCGAGCAGGCGCTTGGTCAAGGGCAGTCTTTGGCGAATGGAGTTGATCGAATTGTCGTTGCCGCTGGCGACCACACAGTTGGCCTCGGTGAACAACGACGACTCGAAGGCTTCATTGCCGCCATCCCACTCCGCGATTTCGAGCGACGACGCCAGGCCTGGTTCGACGTAGTGCAGCGAGTGAGCGAATAAACGCGGCAACAGCGATTTTCCGGTGGCGCACTTGACGAACTGCGCTGACCGCAGCAGCAATCCAAACGCGATCGACTGGAAAATCGGGACCGGCAAATTGCCCGGCGCGATGTGTGCGATCAGTTGCGGCCCGTGAACCATTGAGTACGTCCGGTTTGCCTGGTTGGCGAAACCCTGCAGCCGGGTCGGGTCGCCGAACTCCTGCGTTAGCAGCATGAAAAAATTTTCCTGCGTCCAGTCGGCGAAACAGGCATCGAGCCCGGCGGCGAGCACCTCGCGCGGGAAACCGGTTTCCTCCGGACTGGCGGTGAGCGCCTGTCGCCGTAGCTCGTAATCGGGCGAGCGCCACAGGTTAGCCACCTCGATCAGCTTGGCGATGATGGGCTCGTTGCCGACCAGGGCGAGGTAGTCGTCACGGTTGTGGCGCAGCGCCTGGCACGCCTCGGTGATCAGCGTGCTGGTTAACTCCGCGCCTGGTTTGTCGGCTAAAAAATAGTCCAGTGATGGCTTAGGCATGATTCAAATTCATCAGCGAACAGCCGCGGGACTCAGCCAATTCAACCCGCCCCAGCAGTTCGAAGCCGTCGGCGTGGCGCCTAGCTAGGTCCTCCGTCTGGAGGCTTAGCACCGAGTTGACATTGGCCAGATCGACAATCTG
>CAJWPV010000026.1 GCA_913045395.1 uncultured Verrucomicrobiota bacterium
GTGCCCACCGCGCCGAACGACACCGGCGTGCTTTGGATAATCATCCCGGCCACCACGCCAGCCATCGCCGGGAAACCAAGCCCGACCATCAGCGGCACCGTCACCGCCGCCGGCGTCCCGAACCCGGCTGCCCCCTCAATGAACGCCCCGAACAGCCAGGCGACGATGATCACCTGCACGCGCCGGTCGGCGGAGATGTTGGTGAAGCCGTTGCGGATGACTGCCAGCGCGCCGCTGTGCTTGAGCGTGTTCAGCAGCAGGATCGCGCCGAAGATGATGAACAGCAACCGAAGCGTCAGTGACAGCCCCTTGATCGTCGCTGCAGCCACCTGCACGCTCGGCACCTGCCAGACAAACAGAGCCAGCCCGGCCGCCACGAGATACGAAACCGGCATCGCCCTGCTGGCCGGCAAACGAAAGCCCACCAGCAGAACGCCAACGACTAGGATCGGGAGAAAGGCAAGGAGTGCAGTCATGGATCAATCGGTCGCCGCACTCTAGCGGCAGCCGAGCACTTGGCCAAGCGGGGTTTGACCTTGCGCCACCCGTAGGTCGACCTTAGATTTCGCGCATGATTTTGGCCGAAACCGGCGCTGATCCGCAGTTGTTCCAGTACCTGGGCGTTTTGTTCCTCGCGCTAGTGGTAGTCGCCTTTGCGGTCGGCACCATGGCCGCGTCGAAGCTGGCCGGTTGGTATTTCGGCGCGCGCAACGCCAGGGCATTCGGTCGCCACAAGCCGACCAAGGACACCCCGTACGAGTGCGGCATGTTGCCGGTCGGAGACGGCAGTTCGCGCATGTCGGTCAAGTTCTACCTCGTGGCAATGCTGTTCATCCTGTTCGACATCGAGGTGGTGTTCCTCTACCCGTGGGCGGTGGTTTACAAGGACATGCTTAGCGACCCGGCCTCGGCAAATCTGATCTTCGGCACGATGGTCTCGTTCCTTGGCATTCTTTTCATCGGCTACATTTACGCCATCAAGAAAAACGCCTTCGACTGGAAAAGCTGACTCCTCCCCGACGCTTGGCCAACCGCTCTCTCAAGCCGTGAAATCCCCGATCCATTTTGGCACCTCCGGCTGGCGCGGGCTGATCGCCCACGACTTCACGTTTGAATATCTCCGCCTGGCCACGCAAGGGCTGGCCCTCACGCTCAAGTCGGAGTTGCGCCGCAAAAACTCCCCGATCCATGACAAGCGCCCGCTGGTCGTCATCGGCCACGACACGCGTTTTTTGGGCCGTAAATTCGCCCTGGCCGCGGCGGAGATTTTGCAGCAGGCCGGCCTTGAGCCGCTGCTGGCCCAGCGCGACGCGCCGACGCCGGTGATCGCCTTGAGCATCCGTCACAAAAAAGCCATCGGCGGCGTAAACATCACCGCCAGCCACAATCCGTTTGGCTACTCGGGTTTCAAGTTTTCGATGCCCAACGGTGCCGGAGCCCCGCCGGAGTTCACCGGAAAAATCGAGGCACACGCAGAGAAACTTTTAGCCAAGGGTTGGCAACCGAAGACCGCCGTGATAGGCACGTTTAGTTGCCCGGAATTCGACCCTGCCCCGGCGTACCTCCGGCGCATTCGCAAGCTGATCGACTTGCGGGCTATCGGTAAAGCCAAGCTGCGTATCGCCGTTGAGTTGATGCACGGCACGGGGCGAGGCTACATCGACACGCTGCTCGAAGAGGCCGGTGCGAAAGTCACCCGTTTTCATGAAAATCTGAATCCCCTGTTCGGTGGCGGCTCGCCGGAGCCGAACGAATCCGGAATGGCCGAAGCAGCCCAATTCGTCCGCAGCGGCCAGGCCGACTTTGCGCTCGGCCTCGACGGCGACGCCGACCGCTTCGGCATCGTCGATCGCGACGGCACCTGGCTCACGCCGAACCAAGTGCTCGCGCTCGCGCTGTATCACCTCCGCAAAAATCGCGGCATCAAAGGCGCGGTCGTCCGCACCGTACCGACGAGTCATCAGGTCGATGCCGTGGCGGAATTACTCGGGGTGAAAGTTCATGAGACACCGGTCGGCTTCAAGCACATCGGAGCGCTGATGGAGAGCGAGCCGATCATCGTCGGCGGCGAGGAGTCCGGCGGCTTGAGCATTCGCGGCCACATTCCGGAGAAGGACGGCGTGCTTGCCTGCCTGCTGATGGCTGAACTGGTCGCGATGGAGGGCAAGCCGCTGGGCCGTATCCTGCGCGATCTCGAAAAGCAAACCGGCGAATTTCACACCGACCGAATCAACATCGCCGTGCCGCCCGCTCAGAAGGCAGCCATCCTGCGCAAACTCGCCGGTGGCTTCGACAAAATCGGCCGATTTGTCGTGCAGCGGTTTATTACTACCGACGGCTTCAAGTTCCTGCTGCTGGAGGGCGAGTGGGTGGCGTTCCGCGCGAGCGGCACTGAACCGGTGATCCGCTGTTACCTTGAGGCCAAGAGTGCGGCGCACTTGAAACAACTCAAATCGGCCTGCCGCAAAATTCTCACCGGCAAATAAGCCATGAATATCGCCACCGAACCGCTGACGGTTGCCAAGATTCTTGAATCGGTCGCTGGTTGGCTTTGGGGGATGCCGCTACTGGTTCTACTGATCGGCGGCGGGCTTTACTTCACCATCTACTCGCGGTTCGTCCCTTTTCTGTATCTACGCCACAGTATCCAGATCCTGCGTGGCAAATTCAGCGATCCCAACGATCCCGGCGAGATCAACCACTTCCAGGCACTCTGCAGCGCCCTATCCGCAACGGTCGGCATGGGCAATATCGCCGGAGTGGCTGTGGCAGTGACTGAGGGCGGCCCGGGCGCGTTATTTTGGATGTGGGTCTGCGCGTTGGTCGGCATGGCAACCAAGTTTTTCACCTGCAGCCTCGCCATCATGTACCGTGGCAAAGACCACACCGGCCAGGTTCAGGGCGGCCCGATGTACTTTATCGTTGAGGGACTCGGTACCAAATGGAAGCCGCTTGCAATGGCGTTTTGTTTCTTCGGATTGTTCGGCTGCCTGCCGATGTTTCAATCCAACCAACTCACCTCCATTGTCAGTGAGATGTTCCTCAAGCCAAACGAGTGGTTTGTTGACTCGGACAAAAATGTCACCGCGCTTGGCCAAGGGCTGTTCGGTGTTTTGATGGCGATTTGTATCAGTGTTGTGATCCTTGGTGGCATCAAGCGCATCGGCAAAGTCGCCGGTAGGCTGGTACCATTCATGGTACTGCTCTACGGCGGCTGCGCGCTGGTGATCCTTTTCACGCACGCCGCCCAGGTGCCAGAAGCGATCGCGCTGATTTTCAGCGACGCCTTTACCGGCGAGGCGGTTGCCGGAGGCGTGCTTGGCGCGGTGATCTCGACCGGCGTGCGGCGCGCAGCATTCTCGAACGAGGCCGGCATGGGCACCGAGGCGATGGCGCACGGCGCAGCCAAAACCAAGGAGCCGATTCGCGAAGGACTTGTCGCCATGCTCGGCCCGATGATCGACACCTTGATCGTCTGCACCATCACCGGCTTGATTATCCTCAGCACCGGTGTTTGGCAGGAAACTGGCGACAACCCGGACGGCGTGCTGCTCACCGCCGAGGCCTTCACAAAGGGCATCCCGATCGCCGGCCCGTATCTGCTATTGGTATGCGTACTATGCTTTAGTTTTTCATCGATGATCGGCTTTTCATATTACGTGACCAAGTGTGGTATGTTTCTGTTCGGCCCGGGAGCTCGCATCCCGATGATCTTATTTTACCTCGCCGGAATTGTTGTGTCGGCGATTGTGAAACTAGATGACTTAATCAACTTCCTCGACATCATGTTCGGCATGATGGCTGTGCCGACAATTCTCTCCACCCTGCTCCTCTCGCCACGGGTGATGGCCAAGGCACGCGAGTACTTCGCCGCACTTGACCAAGTGCGATAGCATTTGAAATGCCGCCGCAGTCCCATTAGGTTGCCCGCGACTTATGAGCACGACTTCTGCAGGAATCCCTTGGTATGTCTGGGCATTGATGACGGTCATCTGCTGGGGCACGTACGGCGTGTGCATGCACACCGGCTCTACGAGCATGAAAAATCCCGAGCACGAACGCATCATGGCCTTCCTCTGGGTTGGCCTGGCCTATTTTCTCACCGCGGTCATCGCCCCCTTGATTATCCTCAAGCTGCAGGGCGGCCCGATTGATTTCTGGAACTACCCGGCCAAGGGCTGGCAATGGTCGCTCATCGCCGGGACGCTCGGCGCCATCGGGGCGCTGGGAGTGCTGCTGGCGTTCGGCGCATCGCCGAATCCGAAGGTGTACGTGCCGGTGGTCATGTCGATCATTTTCGCCGGCGCACCGATCGTGAACGCCGTTGTCAACACCACTAAAAACAACGGCTGGGCAAACGTACAGTGGCCGTTCGTACTCGGCATCCTGCTTGCGGCGCTCGGCGGCTATCTCGTCACCAAGCACGTTCCCAAGCCGGGCCCGGTCGCCGAGGCCAAGGCGTCCCCGACTCCGTGATGCCGCGCACGCCAGCCAGTAGCAGAGAGGAACTGGAGCGCATCCAACTGGCCAGGCTGCGGGAGTTGCTCGGGGCTGTCCGGCCGTCGAACGCCTTCTACGAAACCAAGCTTGGACCGGCCGGCATCGACGACTCCGTTGCATCGCTCGATGCATTTCGCGCGAACTGCCCGTTCACGACCAAGTCAGAACTCGCCGCCGATCATCAGGCCAACCCGCCCTACGGAAATAACCTGACATATCCGGTCGAGCACTACACGCGCTCCCACCAAACCAGCGGCACCAGCGGCGCGCCGCTGCGCTGGCTCGATACGCCGGAAAGCTGGCAGTGGATGATCGACAACTGGTGCGACATTTTTCGCGCCGCTGGCGTGAGTGCCGCCGACCGGATTTTTTTTGCGTTTTCGTTCGGGCCATTCATCGGCTTCTGGCTGGCGTTCGAGGCCGGCGAAGCGCTCGGCGCTTTGAACATCCCCGGCGGCGGCTTGAGCAGCGCGGCGCGGTTGCAGGCCATATTCACCCATGACACCAACGTGCTCTGCTGCACGCCGACGTACGCCCTACGCCTGGCCGAGGTGGCCAAGGAGGAAAATATCGATCTTGCCAAATCACCGGTGCGCACGATCGTCGTCGCCGGCGAGCCGGGCGGCAGCATCCCCGCCACTCGCAAACGCCTCGAGGAGGCCTGGCCCGGCGCAACGGTTTTCGACCATCACGGCATGACCGAGGTCGGCCCGGTGACCTATCAATGCCCCGCCCAAGCCGGCATGCTGCACGTGCTTGAGGAGGCTTACCTGCCGGAAATCATCGATCCCGAAACTGCCGAACCGGTCGCCTCTGGCGAGACCGGCGAACTGGTGCTGACCACGCTTGGCCGCCACGGGTCGCCACTCATCCGCTACCGCACTGGCGACCTCGTCACCGCGGCCGTCAAGTCGCCGTGCCGCTGTGGCAGCCACGACTTGGCGCTGCAAGGCGGCATCCTTGGCCGGGCCGATGACATGATCGTGGTACGCGGCGTGAATGTATACCCCAGCGCCGTCGAGGAAATCCTCCGCAGCGCCGGCGGTGTTGCCGAGTATCGCGTACACATTAGTCGCAACGATGCCCTGGTCGAAATGAGCGTTGAGGTGGAACCGAACAACGGGGATGACAACAGTTTGGCCACGCGCTTGGCCAAAGTGTTCCAGGAAACGCTCGCGCTGCGTGTGCCGGTTAATATTGTCGAGCCCGGTGCCCTGCCCCGCTTCGAACTCAAAGCCAGACGCTGGATCGTCGATTGAGCCAGGCGCGGTGGCCAATCTGAATCAAACGCTACTTGCCGTTATCAGTTGTTTCTTTTCGCTGCCACTGGCGCTTGGCCGGCTCCGGCAACGAGGTGTCCACCTGGGCGTAATAGCTGTCCGGGCCGAGTATCTCGTTCACCTCGTTTCGCAGCTGCTCCGATGGCCGCACGAAAAGTTGCTCGCTTGTCTCGACGAAAACCAGGCGGCGATCCTGCTGTTTGAAACACAAATACAACGGGCACCGGCCGGGATGGCTCGTGGCGAGGCCGAGGATTTCATCCATCTTTTCCAGGCCAAGCTCGCGGCTGTTTAGCCGGAAATGCACCTGCCGGGTGAACTTGGTAGGGGCCTCCTCGAGCGCGATAATTTCCTGTGGGAATATCTTGGGCGTGTTCTCACTGTTGTTCGCCTCACCGATGATCAGTGCTGTTTTATTCGCTTCAAGAAGGCCCTGGTACTTGTCGTAATTCTCGTTCATACACAGGACTTGAAACGAGCCCTTCAGGTCCTCGACCGTGGCGATGGCATACGGCTTGTTGGTACGTCGGGAGATGCCACGCTGCACGGTGGCGATCAGCCCGCCGACGCGCGTCACTTTCCGGCTCTCGAGCGCCTTGACCGTCTGGCTGTCGTGCAGGCAGTACTGCCCGAGCAGTTCGCGGTACGGATCGAGCGGATGGCCGCTGACGTAAAAGCCGAGCAGCTCCTTCTCGGCGGCGAGGATGTCACTGCGCTCCCACTCACCGAGGTCAGGCACCTTGTCCTGCATTGATTTACTGCTTTCCTCGAACGCGCCAAAGAGTGACGTCTGGCCGGACTCACGGTCGCGCGCCTGGCTGGACGCCTTGGCCAGTGCACGGTCGATTACCGAGAACTGCCCCGCGCGCGAGCCGTCAAGGCCGTCGCACGCGCCGCTCTTGATGAGTGCCTCGAGCACCTTGCGGTTCACTGTCCGCGTATCGCAGCGGTCGCAAAGGTCGAACAGGTCTGCAAACGGCTCGCCGGTCTCCCGAGCCCCAATGATCTCCTCCACCGCAATGCTGCCGACACCCTTGACCGCAGCCATGCCAAAGCGAATGACCGAGCCGTCCCGTGCCGGAGCGAACAGCACCTGACTTTCATTGACATCCGGCGGTAGCACCTCGATGCCGAGCAACCGGGCCTCGTCGGTCAAGACGCCCAGCTTGGCTGTGTCGGCCATGTCATTGGTCATGTTGGCCGCAAGGAACTCGACCGGAAAGTGCGCCTTCAGGTAGGCCGTCTGGTAGGCCACCACGGCGTAGGCCGCCGCGTGCGACTTGTTGAATCCGTAGCCGGCGAACTTCTCGAGCAGGTCGAAAATCTCGTTGGCCTTGCGCTTGGAAATGTTGTTGTGATCGGCGCAGCCCTGCACGAACTGGGCACGCTGTTCCTTCATTTGCTCAACCTTCTTTTTGCCCATCGCGCGACGCAGCAGATCCGCGGCACCAAGCGTGTAGCCGGCGAGTACCTGCGCGGCCTGAATGACCTGCTCCTGATAGATCAGAATGCCGTAGGTCTCCTTGGCGATCGGCTCGAGCAGCGGGTGCGGGTAGTTGATCTCCACCTCGCCATGCCGGCGGCGGATGAAGTCCGGGATCAGGTCCATCGGTCCTGGGCGGTAGAGCGCCACGAGCGCCGTGATGTGCTCGATCGATCCAAGCTTGAACTTACGGCACAAGTCGCGCATGCCACTCGATTCCAGCTGAAACACACCGACGGTATGACCGCTGTTCAACTGGTCGTAGGCTTTTGCATCATCGGTCGGCACACGATCCACATCGACCTCAACATCCCGCCATTGTTTCACCATCTCGCATGTATTGCGAATGACCGTCAGCGTCTTGAGCCCGAGAAAATCCATTTTTAACAGGCCAAGATCCTCCACCGGGCCCATCGGGTACTGGGTCGTGATGACACCGTCCTCGTCCTTCTTAAGCGGCAAAATATTGACCAGCGGCTCGGCCCCGATGACCACGCCCGCGGCGTGTACGGAGGAGTTGCGGGTGAGATCCTCCAGCACGAACGCAGTGTCGATCAACTCGCGCGTGACCTCCTCGTTGTCATAGGCTGCCTTGAGGTCGGGCGACTTTCGCAGCGCATTCTTGAGCGTGATTTTTAGCTCGGTGGGCACCATCTTGGCCAGACGATCTCCCTCTCCGAAGCTCAGCCCCATCACCCGGGCCACGTCGCGGATCACCGACTTGGCCCCCATCGTGCCGAAGGTAATGATCTGTGCCACCGAGTCGTGCCCGTATTTTTCGCGCACGTACTGGATCACCTCCTCACGGCGGTCGTCGGCAAAGTCGATGTCGATGTCCGGCGGACTGACCCGTTCCGGGTTCAGGAACCGCTCGAAGATCAGCCCGTAACGCAACGGATCGACGTTGGAGATTTCCAGCAGATAGGCCACCAGCGATCCAGCCGCCGAGCCGCGCGCCACGCAGGCGATGCCCTGTTCGCGGCCATACCGCACGAAGTCACCGACGATGAGGAAGTAGCTGATATAGTCCATCTGCTGCATGATCCGCAACTCGTAATCGACCCGCTCAATGAGTTCGCCAACCGCCTTGGCCACGGCTGGATCGCCCAGTCCCGGCCTGGCCTCCGGATCGGCATCCTCAGGCGGCGAGTAGTTGGGCAATTGGCCGACATCGGCGAGCGACTCCACCACGAATGCGTCGCCATCTACACGAACCTGCATGCCGTAACGCTCCACAAAGCCCTCCGCCAGAAACTGCCGCAAATAACCCTCGCGAGTGTGCCCTTGTGGTGGGTTAAACACCGGGTAGTTCAGTTTGCCAAACTCGATCTCGACGTTGCACTTCGCGGCAATCTCCATCGAGTTACGCACCGCGTCCGGCACCTCGGTGAACAGCGCCGCCATCTCGTCCGCTGATCGCAGGTAAAACTGCTCCTGTACGTAGCGCATTCGGTTCGTGTCCGAGAGCAACGCCTGCGTGCCGATGCAGATCAGAGAGTCGTGCGCGTGCGAGTCGCTTTTCTCCACGTAGTGGACATCGTTGGTCGCCACCAGCTTGAGCCCCATGTCGGCGGCCCACGGGATAAGCTGGCGATTGACCTTGGCCTGCTCAGCGATGCCATGATTGTGCAGCTCGAGGTAATAGTTCTCCGGCCCGAAAGTCTGCTTAAACCAGTCTATCTGGTCGCGCGCCTTGTCGAATTCCTCCGCCAGGATCAGCCGGGGAATCTCGCTGGCCAGGCAACCGCTCAGGCAGATTAACCCCTCGCTGTGCTGCACAAGCAGTTCCTTATCGATGCGCGGCTTGTAGTAGTAGCCCTCCAACTGCGCGGCGGTGGCCAGGCGCACCAGATTGTGGTAGCCGGCCTCGTCCTTGGCCAGGAGCACGAGGTGGTAGTACGCCTGCTTGCCGCGTGCGCCGGACTTTTTCTCGTGCCGACTGCCGGGCGCGACGTACACCTCGCACCCGATGATCGGCTTGATATCCTTGGCGCGGGCAGCCCGGTAAAAATTGATCGCGCCGAACATCGCCCCGTGGTCGGTGATCGCAAGTGACTTGAAGCCCAGTTCGCTCGCCTTGTCGATCAGGCGGTCCACACGGCATGCTCCGTCGAGCATAGAGAACTCGGTGTGGCAATGCAGGTGAACGAATTCCGGTTTCGGCACGGGCTCAACTTAGCCGCAACACTTGGCCAACGGCAAGTGGGACTATCAAATTATGAATAATTTCCCTTGGCCGCAAGCGACATAGTCTAAAGAAAATCACCCCGCAGTGAACTTCGTCGTGAATTCGGTGTTGCCGCCCGGCTTGGCGGTCAGTTTCAGATACGGCGCATGCCTGATTTTCATGAAGCGCGGTGAGACGATGCCGTCGAGTTGCCCCGCTGTCTCGTCGCCGCTTGGCAGCCATAGCTCGGCCAGCGACCAGCCTTCACCCAGGTTAATTTCCATCATCGCGGACTCACTCGTCGCCCGGAAAACCCGCTCGCGGATCCGCTCCACTTCGCAACCGGGAGCAAACTGCCAGCGAACCGTGAACTCACCCGCCTGACCAAGCTGCGGCTCGAACGTGTCGGTAACAAGCC
>CAJWPV010000027.1 GCA_913045395.1 uncultured Verrucomicrobiota bacterium
CCTTGAAGCATTCCTGCCGTAGGTTCGTGAGTTCATCCTGCAGCCTCTGGAGTTTTTCCATGTCGTTCCCCTTTTTTTCGGTGTCGAGAGTCATCTGCTGCCGCTCAATCTCGATGACCTTCCTGACATAGTAGTCAAGCCGCCCCTCCTTGGTTCGATCTTTTTTCTTCCGGTACCACTGGTAGCCAAGGAATCCTGCGACAATGATAGACACAAAAAAAGAGCGCATACTCTCCCACATATCAACAAGCTCAGGTTTTAGAAGGGTGCGGGAGTCCGGCTCGTACACCCATTTGGCCCCCTCATGAATGGGGAAAAACGGACGAGATCTGGCGAACGGCTTGCCCTGCTCGAACAACTCGCCCAGCCGGTTCTGCTTTTGGAACGGTGTCTTGAGAATTTCCTGGGTGATTTGTTCCACAAGGCTGCTTTCGACATCGTTTCGCGTTATGAGATGCGCGCCGGTCGCCACTGTTTGAATGTCTGCCCGTGGAACTGCCTCGCTATCAAACTGGTAGATGCCACGCGGCACTGTGAACGGCGACAAGTGCAGCTCCATCGCCGCCAGAGCCTCGTTGTTCGGGACACTCAAGAAGCGAACCTTGCCGGTGAGTGCCAGTGTCTGAAACACGTCCGCCTTCATGCCAACCGTGATAAAGGCAGCATCCACCTCATCCCTGTCAAACGCATCGATCAACTCCGTGTATGGCATGTTGCGATGGTTCTCCCCCGGTTGCAGGTCGAGGCTCCGGAGCAGTAGTCGCGACATCGGATAGTCGGCGGAAAGCTCCGGCCCAAGATTCACGACTTTACCTTTTAAGTCTCGCAGCGACTCGATCCCGCTTCCCTTACGCACGGCAATGTGCAGCGGCTGCGAATAAAGGTTCGCCACGAACGCAACCCTCTCGAGCTCGGCGGGATCGATCTTTTGCTCCTCCTGTTCCAGTAATTCAGGGGCAAATTCTTCCAGATTTTTGCGGGAGCCCGGCTGGAACAATGCCAAGTCGGCTCCGCCCTCAGCAACCAACTTTAAATTGTGAAGTGACCCGGAGGTTGGCAGCACCGTGGCCCTGCGGCCCAGTCGCACGACCATGTTCGAGAGGTTGAGTGCGATCGGGTGATACAGTCCCTTCTCCGGGCCACCGGCGATGACGATGGTACGGTTCAGACCGACCAAGACCTTGACGAGTTGATACAGCGGCACGCAAATCAACACGCTCAACAGGCTGATGGTGATCCATTTGCGTTTCATACCATGAAAAAATTCCGCCAAAATAGTATCGCTTGACCCAGTAGCAGGCAAGTGGGCAGTACCCGGCCAGGCGGGTGCATTTTTTGGTGGCGGCGAGGCCAAGCCTCCCTGACATTGGGCGCGTGACTGATTCCGCCCTGCAGGGTGCCAGCGTGCTGCTGGTCGAGGATGAGCCGCTCCTACGCAAGCAGGTGGCGGCCGCGCTCGAGCGGCACAACGCCGACGTTACCGCCGTGGGCACGCTCGACGAGGCGCGCCGCATGATCCAGTCGCTGCCATTTGACTTCGCGCTGCTCGACGTCAACCTGCCGGACGGCCTCGGCACCGACCTTTTGAGCGAGGACGTCTTTTCGCCCAGCACCGCCGTCGTCGTCTGTACCGCCGAGGGCGGCGTACAGGGCGCGGTCGAGGCGATCAAGAACGGCGCGCAGGATTACCTCCTCAAGCCGATCGACCCCGCCGTGCTGCCGCTCGTGCTGCACCGTGCCAGGGCCAGCCGCCAAACCGCCCGCCTGGCCGAGCACGATCGCCACAACCCTGCCACCACCGGCGAGCGCCTGTTTTTCGGCGACGCGCTAGACTCGTTCCGCCGGCAGCTTGACAAGATCATCGCAGCGGACGAGCGGCTTGGGCGCGATCTCTCACCGGTGTTGCTCGAGGGCGAAACCGGCACCGGCAAAACCAGCATCGCCCGCTGGCTCCATCACCACGGCCCGCTCGCCACCGGCCCGCTCGTCGAGGTCAATTGCCCCGCGCTGCCGGAGAGCCTGGCCGAGTCGGAACTGTTCGGGCACGAGCGCGGTGCGTTCACCGATGCCAAGACGGCGCGCATGGGCCTCTTCGAGGCGGCCAAGGGCGGCACGCTGTTTCTCGACGAACTGGCGAGCCTCTCGCTTGGCCTGCAGGCCAAGGTGCTCAAGGCGATCGAGGACAAACGCATCCGGCGTCTCGGTGGTAATAAGGAAATCGATGTCGACATCCGCATCATCGCCGCGAGCAATCGTGACCTTGCTCAGGCGGTCGCCGACGGCCAGTTCCGCGATGACCTGCATCACCGCCTGGGTTTGTTCCGGCTGCTCATCCCGCCGCTTCGCGAGCGAGGGCAGGACATTCTGCTACTCGCCAGGCACCTGCTCGATCAGTTGTGCCACCGCCATCGGGTTGCCGCCAAACCGATCAGCGCCCTAGGCCAGGCGCGGCTGCTGGAGCACGCCTGGCCGGGCAACGTCCGCGAGCTCAGCCACGAACTCGAGCGAACGATCGTATTTGAGGAAGGCGACGAGTGGGACTTTGCCGCGCTCCCCAGCCCGGCGGGAACGGTGGCAAACAAGACGGCAGCAAGTGGCGCACTCAATCCTGATTTCGATTTCCCCGGGGAAGGTTTCTCGCTCGACACAACCATCGACGAACTCATCCAGCGCGCCATCGACCAGGCCGAGGGAAACGTCTCCGCCGCCGCCCGCCTCCTCGGCGTCTCCCGCGACTATATCCGCTACCGCCAAAAAAACGGGCCCAAATAAACTGCCGAACAGCTACCGCCCAAACTGCCGCTGCGCGTATTTGCCAAGGAGGTCTGTTTCGAGGTTGATCGTGTCGCCGACTTTGCGCGTGCGCAGGTTGGTCACCTGTCTCGTATGCGGAATGATCCACACAGCGAAACCACGCTTTCGCAGCTTGGCTAACGTTAGGCTGATACCGTCGATTGCCACAGAGCCTTTCGCCACAAAGCCGGTCATTAGCGACGCCGGTGCATCGACGTCGAGTAGCCAGTCGTTGCCCTGTTTCTCCCACTTGCGAACCTTGCCGACCGCATCGACATGGCCGGTGACGAAGTGGCCGCCCATCCGCTGGCCAAGCGCCAGCGCGCGCTCAAGGTTGACCGCCGAGCCGGGACGGAGCGAGTTGAGGTTGGTCACGTCCCACGTCTCTCGCAGCAGGTCAAATTGGAAGCCACGCGATTTGCCGCGCTTCGTCACCTTCGTCGCCGTCAGGCAACAGCCGTTCACCGCGATGCTGTCGCCGGTGTTCGTGCCGCCGAGGCAAACCTCCGCCGAAACTGCCAATGTCACGGCATCAGCGCCGTGTTCGATGGCTTCGATTCTGCCTGTTTCCTCGATGAGTCCGGTGAACATTTCAGGGCTGCGCGTCAGCAACACGGGCGGTGAGCATCAGGTCAGAGCCGAGATTTCGCCAGCGGATTTTTTCGAGCCGCAGCCCCCCGGCCAACGGCAACCCTCTGCCCGCAACCGCCGTCCGAGCCTCGCGTCCGCCCAGGATTTTCGGCGCGTAAAAAAACGCCATACGCCTGGCCAAGGCGGCTTCAATAAATGCGGCGTTGGTTTCGCCGCCGCCCTCGACGAGCAGATGCGTGCAGTCTTGTTGGCCGAGTTTGCCGAGCAACGACTTTAGGTTGAACCCCTGCTTGGCCAGGGGGCATTTGATTACGCGGCAACACTGCTTGAGCTTGGCCAAGCGTCCAGCCGGTGCGCCGGGCGAAACGACAACTGTCGTCTGCTCAGTAAACTCATCGTTCAGCACCTGCGAGCCAAGCGGCGTGCGTGCTCGCGGATCGAGAATGATCCGCCGCAGGACCGGTCCTAGCCACCCAGCCTTGGGACGACGGACATCGCGCAGCGTCAGGCCCGGGTCGTCGGCGATGATCGTGTTCACACCGACGAGAATAGCGTCGGCCTCGTGGCGAAGTTTCATCCCCTCGCGACGCGCCTCCGGGCCGGTGATCCATTTCGACTCGCCGCTGGCGGTGGCAATTTTGCCGTCGAGCGTCATCGCCGCCTTTACGGTGACGAACGGCAGCCCGGTCATGATCCAGTGGTTGAACGCAACATTGATTTCGGTCGCCTGCTCGGCAAGCACGCCATGCTCGACGGTGACGCCCTGTCGCTTGAGCAAACGAAAGGCGCGGCCAGCGTGTTCAGGATTGGGATCTGTCGCTGCAACGACCACTCGCGAGATGCCGGCCCCGATGATGGCACGAGTGCAAGGCGGCATGCGACCGCTGGTCGAGCAGGGTTCAAGTGTGACGTAAAGTGTGGCGCCTTTCGTCGGGTTGCCTTTGCGTTTGGCATCGGCAATCGCCTCCACCTCGGCGTGCGGCAAACCGGCCCGGTGATGCCAACCGCGACCGATGATTTTCCCACGCCTGGCCATGACCGCGCCAACGAGCGGGTTGGGCGACGTCTCGCCCGCGGCCCTCTTCGCCAAGCGCAACGCCCCCCGCATCAATTGTTCGTCACTTGGCATTTTGAGGCGATCGAAAACGGATCAGTTGGGGGCGGATCAGGGATAGAGGATCGACCTTTCCCAGCCGTCGCCGATCTTTTTGTAAAGCAACCGCTCGTGCAGGCGGTGGTCACCGTGGAGCCAAAACTCAATTTGGCCCGGGTTGAGCCACCAGCCGGACCAATGCGGCGGACGGGGCACTGCGCTGCCTTCGGGGTGCTTGGCCTGCAACTCCGCCAGGCGTTGCTGTAACTCGGCGCGGCAAGCCATCGACGACGATTGCAGCGACGCCCAAGCGCCAACCCGGCTGTCGTGATCGCGACTGGCAAAGTAGGCATCCGCTTCTGCGTCGCTGACCGGCTTGACGGAGCCACTGATGCGGATTTGTCGCCGCAGATGTTTCCAGTGAAAACACATCGAGGCGTGCGGATTCTCCCTTAGCTCCTCGGCCTTGCGACTGTTCATGTTGGTGTAAAACGCAAAGCCACCTTCGCTGGCGCCCTTGAGCAGCAGCATCCGCACATTTGGCTTGCCGCTGGCGTCAGCCGTTGCCAGGGCAAACGCTGAGGGATCGTTCGGCTCAGATCTCCCTGCCTCTTCATACCACAAGTTGAACAGTGGCAACGGCTCTGCCTGGTCGCCGAAAACAGCACTCAAACCTAGCGGATTGGATTCTTCGTGGTTTGACACGGCGCCTTATTTCTCGATCGCCTTGCCGGCGGCTTTCCATCCCTTGAAACCGGGAGCGAGATCGACCAGATACTGGAAGCCCATCCCGCTCATCTTTTTACAGGCGCGCGCACTACGAACGCCCCCGGCGCAATAGACGAGGTAGAATTTATCCTTGTCGAGCTTGGCCGCCTCGTCAGCGAAAGTGGGTGAGAACCAGTCGATCCACTTCGTGTCGGGCAGGTGGCCGGCCCTGTACTCGGGCGTGGTGCGGACGTCAAGCAACGTCAACTTGTTGTCGCGCCACATTTTCTCGAACAGCGCAACACCGACACGGAACGGCTCCCCCGGTTCGACGCCGTACTGGGCCGCGATGGCGATGGCGCCAGGCCTGGCATCAGCGCCGAGGCACCAGGCGATGGCGTTGGTGACGAGCTTGTGGAAATTCGGGTTGGCGAAATCATCGGCGTGGCCAAGCGAGGTGTAAAACGTACGGTTGCCCTTGTAGCTGTGCGTCCACGCGACCAGCTCAGCGGGGTGGCCCTCGACCGCGCCGCTCAGCAGCGGCTTGGCCGCCCTGGCCAAGGTGGTGTTTTTGTAGAGTGACCCACCCATTTTAAATTCGTCCGCGACCCCGTCGAGTATCGGATGCCCCTTGGCCGCCGGCACAATGGAGGCGTTGCCGGACAAATTATTCTTGTGGTGGCCCTGATAGTTGCCGCCGAGGACGAGCTTGTCGAACTCAAGCCAGTTTTGAATCGCATGACTGGCAGTGCGCAGGCCGATGATCGGCTTGCCCGACTCAATGTATTGCTTCACTTGGCCAAGCTGTTCAGCGGGGAGCTGCATGCGGCGTGCGAAAACGATCACGAGATCCGCTTGGCCAAGCGAGTCAAGGCTCGGAAAGCGGTGTTCCTCCTTGCGAACGATCACGGTACAGCGATAGCCGTGCTCCTGCCCAAGCCTTTTGGCAAACCTGGGCAACGTGGTCGCCGAGCCATACAACGACTCGCCACTGAGCAGGACGACGTGTGGCTTGGCTTCCGCGGCATGCAGATTGGCACAGCCCAACGAGAGCCCAGCGGTGAGTACGGCAAAACGAGTCAGTGAATTCATGAGGCAAGTTGTGAATCCCCAAAAAAAGGGGTGATCAAGATTCCCGATGACGACCAAGCTGTCCAGTCAGCATTTGCCAGACGCTACTCTAAAGTTGCAAAAAAACTCATTCAGCGCTATTGACACACTACATGTTGTATACTTTCCTTCGGCAGCTACACTCAATTGTGTTGGCACAGGGATTATGCGTTGCCCGAAGTGCGGTTGTGTTGAAGACAAGGTGGTCGATTCCCGCTCGTCCAAGGATGGACTGGCTATTCGCCGCCGCCGCCAATGTCTCAAGTGCAGCCAGCGCTACACCACCTACGAGGAGATCGAACGCGGCAACCTGATGGTGATCAAGGACGGTGGCGCCCGCGAACGATTTTCGCGCGAAAAGCTGGAGTCTGGCATCAAAGTCGCCAGCCAAAAACGCCCGGTCAGCGCCGACTCCATCGACCAGATGATTCGTGAAGTCGTGAACGAACTGTATGATGAATTTGACGGCGAAGTGCCCTCGAAGGCGATCGGCGGCAAAGTGATGACGAAGCTCAAGAAACTGGACGGCGTCGCCTACGTCCGGTTCGCCAGCGTGTATTGGCGTTTCGATGACGCAGCCGAGTTTCTGGAGGCGGTCCAGAAATTCGGAACCCGGGATGATACAGCTACGATCCAATTACCTGGTTTTTAGGATGCCATCCGGGGAGTTGTGGCCCTGCTCGGCGGAGGACATCACCGAGGAGTTGCTGGGCGATTCCATCAACCTCATCGAGCCTCAAACCATCCATGAGGCACTCAAGGCGATTGTTCATTACTTCCGCGAGGAACACGAGTACTCCAGCGTGTCGGTCGATGAATTCTCTTGTGCACTGAGCAAGGTGCTTCAAGGGTTCGGGTTCGACGTGGTGTTCGACGAGGATCCGAGGGTGCATCTTCACATCGAGAAAACCGACCTGCGCAAACTGGCCACCTTGGCGAACGCCTGCGGTGAGTTGTCGTTCTTCCAGCAACTTCGAAAGGAGGTGCGCTCCATCCTCCGCCGCTCGCCCAACATCATACAATGCAACGGGCTCAGGGATTGCGTAAAGCAGATCGTCGGCGCGGATCGCTGGTGCAGTCGTTGCCGCCGGATGCACAGGCAAATCGTCTCCTACCTCCGCACCTGCCTCGATCAGGATTCGCACAGGGACTGCTCGCTACTCATCAAGTAGGGTGCTCCGTTTTTGCAGGTCGAGATGACTATCGAGCAAATCCAGACAGACGAGGCGTTGCGGTTGCGCGAGTTCCCGGTCGCCTGTGACACCGTTTACCTTGCCCATGCAGCCGTCTGCCCGTTGCCCGCCTGCACCCGTGATGCCATAAAAAACTACGCCGAGGCGTGCACCGGCGGCGATCAGGAGGATTTCATGCCGCCGAACCTGCTGCGCGACACCCGGCAACTCGCCGCCGGCCTGCTTGGCGCTGAGTTGCGCGAAATCGCGCTGGTCGGACCAACCTCGCTTGGCTTGAGCTTCATCGCGCAGGGCCTGGACTGGCAGCCGGGCGACAACATCATCGTGCATGGCAACGACTACCCGTCGAACGTCTATCCGTGGATGGCCCTTGCCGAGAAGGGCGTCGAGTTGAAGCTCCTTGAGCCAAACAAACCGGGGCGGATCGAACCGGAGGATGTGTTCGCACTGATAGACTCGCGCACGCGCATGGCGGCCCTGGCCTCGTGCCATTACGTGTCCGGCTACCGGATCGACATCGATGCGATCGGCCGCGAGCTACGCTCGCGCGGTGTTCTATTTTGTGTCGATGGCATCCAGACGATGGGGGTGTTCCCGACACCGGTGGAGCATGTCGATTTCCTCGCCGCCGACGCGCACAAGTGGATGCTCGGCCCGTGCGCCTCCGGCATCCTTTACGTGAAGCGCGAGGCGCAGGAACGACTCAAGCCGGTGGTGCAGGGCTGGCACAACCTGAGTTGCCCGGACTTCATCGCGCAGGAGAGGCTCGACTACAAGCCGGACAGCCGCCGTTATGAGGCCGGCACCGCCAACCTGCTGGGTATCGTCGGCCACCACGCCTCGCTGAAAATGCTCAACGCAGTTGGGCTGGACAATATCGCCGACGATCTTCTGGCTAAACGGCGGCGACTCGTGCCGGGGCTCCTGGCCAAGGGCTATGAGGTAATGCACGCCGACGCGCCTGAGGCTAATACCAGCGGCATCGTCACCTTCAGCAAACCGGGCGAGGACATGGCGGCGCTCGCGGAGCAGCTTGGCCAAGCCGGCTTTAAGGTTTCGCTGCGGGTGATGCGCGACGGCTCGAGGCTCATCCGCCTTTCTCCTCACTTTTACAATACCTCCGCCGAACTGGAACGTCTCCTCGGGTGTGTTTGATCATTCCACCGGGTTTGGGGTGATCTTGGGCACGAGGAAAGGGGCGACAAGGAGTAACAGCATGGCACCAATGCCACCGCACATTTGCGGCATCGCCGCATTGTCGAAGTGATCGATCAACCAGCCGGCAACAAACGTCGAGCAGATGCCACCGCCCAGGCTGGAACTGACCATGGTGGCCAAGCCCTGGCCGGTGGAGCGGAGTTGCGTTGGCACGAGATAGTTAACGCACAGCGGCATGGCCACCAGCGCGCCGACCACGTACACGCTGTGCAACAACATCGAGGCGTGCAACACAGTCGGCAGGTCGCCGAAGAATCCGCACGCCAGCCATTTCACCCCACCGGCAGCCAAGCCTAAGAGCATCAGCAGACGGACCCCGATTCGTCGGCGGATGTGTCCGGCAAGCGCAATCGCAATGATCTCTGGAACCAGCATGATAAGCCAAAGCCACTTGAGCGTGCCAAGGGTGTTCTCAGGCGCGATCTTCTTGACGAAAACCGGGAACAGGAACATCGGTCCATCGAGCATGAAGTTAACGAGGAACACGTAGAGGAGAAATCGGAGAAATTTCCGGTCTGCGATCAACAAGCGCCACGCGCCGGGCCGGGCCTGCTCGCGGATGACTTTTTGGTTTGGGATGAGGAACACGACGGCGGTCGTCAGCAGGATGATCGCGGCGGAACAGGGGAACAGTAAGCCGAGGTCCCCCTCATCCGGCCCGGGGTCAACAGCATCGAGGAAAAATGGAAAGCCAAAGCAGGTGATGAGGAAGCCGACCGACCCAAACGCCCGCACCCACTCGAAGTGCGAGTTGCTGGACCGGTACAAAAGCCCAAGGCCAAGGGCCATGCCCTGCGGAATGAGGCTGGTGTAAAACGCCGCGAAGAACATCGAGACCAGCAACAGCGCGGCGTAACTCCTGACGTGCCAAAACGCAACGAATCCAAAAGCCATCCCGAGCGTGATGACAACCAGCACGGCCTTGCGGGCGCCGGTGCGGTCGGCCAGGTAGCCCCAGGACGGCTGGCCAACGAGGCCAACCAGGTGAAACACCCCCATGGCCAGTCCGATCTGCT
>CAJWPV010000028.1 GCA_913045395.1 uncultured Verrucomicrobiota bacterium
TTCACACTCGCCTGGACGCAGCAGTCGGTTGGTTCCGCAAAAACTCACTCTGGCCGATGCCGATGGGTTTGGCTTGTTGCGCGATCGAGTTGATGGCGGCAGGAGCAAGCCGGTTCGACATCTCGCGTTTTGGAGCGGAAGTGATGCGGTTTTCCCCCCGGCAATCCGACCTGATGATTGTTGCCGGGACGGTCACCTACAAAATGGCATTGGCGGTGAGGCGGATTTACGAGCAGATGCCGGAGCCGAAGTGGGTGATCGCGATGGGGGCGTGCGCTTCGACCGGTGGCATGTATCGCAGCTATGCGGTGCTGCAGGGGGTGGACCGGATGTTGCCGGTGGATGTTTACATCAGCGGTTGTCCGCCGCGCCCGGAGGCGTTGCTCGAGGGGTTGATGAGGCTTCAGGGCAAGATTGAGCGTGAGCCGCATGTCAAGGATGCGAAGCCAGCCCGAGCGAGGGAGGCCGTTGTCGCCTGAGATTCGGATGAGCGCTAAGCAACTCGCAAAAAAACTCGAGCAGCAATTCAAGGAGATCGTTTCTGGGCCGATGGAGTTTCGTGGTGAGCTGACGCTCTGCGTGTCGAACGCATCGCGGATTGCCGAGGTTTGCCAGTTCGCTAAGTCGCAACTGGGCTTCGACTATCTAGTTGATCTCACGACCATTGACAACGACGACGAGACGCCGCGCTGGACGGCGGTGTATCACATTTATGGCTACGGACATTTCCGCCATTTGCGTCTGAAAACCAGCGTCAGTGAGGAGGTGTCCGAGCTGCCGACGGTGTCATCTGTCTGGCGCACGGCCAACTGGCACGAGCGCGAGGCGTACGACATGATGGGCATCCGGTTCGCCGGGCACCCTGATTTGCGCCGTATTTTGATGTGGGAAGGTTACCCATATTTTCCGTTGCGGAAAGATTTTCCCCTGGCCGGCAAACCAAGCGAGATGCCGGATGTGGCATTCTCCGACCCGGCACCGCTCGAGGGCGGGCCGTTTGTTACCGTGGCAGGTGGCAAGGATTCAATCGAGCGCGAACCGCGCGTGCGCAACCAGGGAGGCTGATCGATGGCGGCAACCCGGCAGATTGAGGTGAGGGATACGGCGGCGAGTTCGGTGCAGGCGATGGATGAGTTGCAGGATGTGCAGGGCGAAAAGATGACCCTGAACATGGGGCCTTCACACCCGGCGACGCACGGTGTGCTGCGGCTGTCGCTGGAGTTGGACGGTGAAATCATCACGAAGGCCGACCCGGACATTGGTTACCTGCATCGAGGCGACGAAAAGATCGCCGAGAACATGACTTATACCCAGTTCATCCCGTATACGGATCGGCTGGATTACCTCGCGCCCCTCGCCAACAACGTCGCCTACTCGCTAGCGGTGGAGAAGCTGCTTGGCATTCACGACAAGCTCCCGGAGCGCTGCCAATATATCCGAGTGATCTGCTGCGAACTGGCCCGGATCTCGGCCCACCTGCTTGGCATCGGGGCGTTCGCGATGGATGTTGGTGCGTTGACAGTGTTTCTGCACACGTTTACCGAGCGCGAAAAAATATACAACCTGATCGAGGCGCTCACAGGCGCGCGGTTCACGACGACCTACACGCGCATCGGCGGTTTGTCCCGTGATCTGCCGGAGGGCTGGACGGATGAATTAGCCGAGTTCATCCGGGAGGTGATCGTTGCCATCGACGATGCGGACAAGTTGCTGACCCGAAACAAGATATTTGTCGATCGAACAAGGGAAATTGGTGTAATCAGCCGTGAGGAAGCGATCGACTTCGGCCTGACCGGCCCGAACCTGCGCGGTAGCAACGTCGAGTACGACTTGCGAAAGGCCCATCCGTATCTAGTTTACGATGAACTAGACTTTGATGTGCCGTACGGCGAGATGGGCGACTGCTACGACCGCTACCTCGTCCGCATGGAGGAGATGCGCCAAAGCGTGCGCCTGCTCGACCAGTGCCTGGCCAAGCTGCCCGACGGCCCGGTCAATGTTGATGACGGCAAGATCGTTCTTCCGGAAAAACAGAAGGTACTATCCAGCATGGAGGAGTTGATCCACCAGTTCATGCTGGTGACACAGGGGCAGGATGCGCCGGCCGGCGAGGTTTATTTTGGCGCCGAGAACCCAAAGGGGGAGCTAGGCTTTTACATCTTGAGCAGGGGCGGCGGCGTGCCGTACAGGCTGAAGATCCGTGCCCCCTCGTTTGTCAATTTGGGCATCCTGCCGCACACGCTGCCAGGCCACATGATCAGTGACGTGGTGGCGATTTTGGGGTCTCTCGATTTTGTGATGGGGGAGTGCGACCGATGAGTTTTGGTGTCCCCAAAAAACTGGAGCGCGAAATCAACCGGCTGGTGAAAAACTACCCGGAGAAGCGGAGTGCGGCGTTGATGGTGCTACATGCGTTGCAGGAGGAGTTCGGGCACATTTCCCTCGAGGCGGAACAATGGGCCGCAGCCAGGCTCAACTTGCAGCCGATCAACATACACGAGCTGGTGACCTTTTACCCGATGCTGCGCGAGCACGACCCGGGCAAGACGGTGGTGCGGGTTTGCCGAACTTTGAGCTGCGCTCTGGCCGGGAGCGCCAGACTGCACCGACACATTTGTCAGCGACTCGGGTTGGAAGCCGATGCGCCCGGGTTGCAGAGGACAAAGGACGGCAGGTTCGGGGTCGAGTACGCCGAGTGCCTGGCCAGTTGCGGCACCGGGCCGGTGATGATGTGCAACGACGACTTTTATGAAAATATCTCAAACGACGGGGCGGATGAAATCCTGGAGAAATACGACGAATGAAGATGGTTGCCGAACTAGGATTCGAACCTAGACAAACGGTGTCAGAGACCGTTGTGCTACCGTTACACCATTCGGCAACGCCGCGCGGGAATACATATTGACAACGGGCCGGAGGAGTCAAGGCTCGAATCACTGAATGCCGAAAGAACACAGGCTGGTTTTGAAGCACGCCGATGAGGCGGGTTACACGAATGACATCAAGTGTTACCTGAAGTACGGCGGCTACAAGACGTTAAAAAAGGTTTTCCGGCTCAAGCCGAAGAAGGCTGGGGGTGTCGTGGTGACGCCGCAGGAAACTATCCGCAGCGAGGTGCTTGCGTCCGGTTTACGCGGCCGGGGCGGCGCAGGGTTCTCGTGTGGCTTGAAATGGAACTTTGTCAACCGCAAGTCCGGCAAGCCGATTTATCTCATCTGCAATGCCGACGAATCCGAGCCGGGTACTTTCAAGGACAGACAGATCATTCACAAGGATCCGCACCAACTCATTGAGGGCATGATCTTGTCCTGTTACGCCAACGACGTGAAGCTGGCCTATATTTACATTCGCGGTGAGTTCCCCGAGGGCGCGAGAATCCTCAACCGAGCTATCGATGAGGCCAAGGGCAAGGGCTTCCTAGGCAGGGGCATCTGCGGCACAAGGTACGATCTTGAAATCCACGTGCATCGGGGCGCCGGCGCTTACATTTGCGGAGAGGAAACCGGCCTCATCGAGTCGCTCGAGGGCAAGCGGCCGTACCCGCGCATCAAGCCGCCGTATTTCCCGGCCGCGCTTGGGCTATATATGTGCCCAACCATCGTCAACAACGTTGAGACACTCTGCAACGTCCGCAATGTGATGGAAATCGGCGCTGACGCCTACGCAGCGCTGGGTACGGCGGGCAACACCGGCACGCGCATCGTCAGCTTGAGCGGCAACGTCAAGCGGCCTGGCTACTACGAAATCGAGGTTGGCAAGGCCACCCTCGGCGAACTGATCTTTCACAAGAACTTCGGTCAGGGGCTGCGCGACGGACGCAAACTTCGGGCCATCATTCCCGGTGGTTCGTCATCGAAAGTGTTCCGCGCAGGCGAGAAGTTTGACATCAAGAGCAAGGACAAGTGGGGCGAGGTCGTCGAGCAAAAACTCGACCTACTCGACATCCCGTACGACTTCGACACGCTGATGAAGTGCGGCTCGATGTCCGGCTCTAGCGCCATCATTGTGCTGGACGACTCGGTGGACATCGTCGAGTCGCTGGGCAACCTGTCTGATTTTTACGCGCACGAGAGCTGTGGTCAATGTACCCCCTGCCGCGAAGGCTCGCTGTGGATGGCCAAGGCGCTCAAGCGCATGCGCAGCGGCCAGGCGCGAAAGGGCGATGCCGACTATTTGGAGCATATCGCGCACAACATTCAGGGCCGCACTATCTGCGCGTTTGGCGAGGCGTGCGCCTGGCCGGTACTGAGTTTTGTGGACAAGTTTCGCGACGATTTTGAGAAACGCGGCGCAGAGGATGAGGCCCGCTTGGCCAAACGCGACGGAGAGGCCACAACGAAATAGCGATGGGAGCCAATCAGGCAGAAACGCCAGTCAAAACCGTCACGGTGAAAGTGGACGGCTGCACTGTGGAAGTGCCGCGCACCACGCCGAACTGGCTGGGCAAACAGGAGCCGACCACCGTTTTGCAGGCATGCAAGCACGCCGGCATCGAGATTCCGCATTACTGTTATCATCCCAAGCTACCGGTGGCCGGCAACTGCCGGATGTGTCTGGTGCATGTAGGCATGCCGGGGCGCCCCGGCCCTGATGGCAAGTCGCCGATGAACGAGGACGGCTCACCGAAAATTTTCCCGATGCAGCTTCCGTACGAGCCGCAGACGCCGCGTGGCGTCATCGGTTGCGCGACCGACATCATTCCCGGAATGGAGATTTACGCGAGCAGCCCGGAAACCCGGGCGATGCGCGAGGCGGTGCTCGAGTCGCTGCTGATTAACCATCCGCTCGACTGCCCTATCTGTGACCAGGCGGGCGAGTGCAAGCTGCAGGAATATTCGGTCGATCATGGCCTAGCCGAGAGCCGGTTTGCCGAGGTCAAGGTGCACAAGCCCAAGGCGGTGGACCTTGGCCCGCGCATCACGCTTGACGCCGAGCGCTGCGTGTTGTGCACCCGTTGCATCCGCTTCACTGCCGATGTTGCCAGCGACGACGCACTGGGCATCGTGAACCGCGGCAACTATAGTGCGATTGCAACCTATCCCGGCAAGGCGTTTGACAACAACTACACGCTCAATACCGTGGACATTTGCCCGGTTGGCGCTTTGACGTCGGACGACTTTCGATTTCAGATGCGCGTCTGGTTCCTTAAGGAAACCAAGAGCCTCTGCACAGGCTGCGGCACCGGCTGCAACACAGTCATCGGCTCGCGCGAAAACAGGATGTACCGCTACGAGCCGCGCCAGAATGACGCGGTCAACAGTTGCTGGATGTGCGATGCGGGACGGCTCGACTACAAGTGGATCGGTCGCGACGATCGCTTGGCCAAGGTGCGCGGCCCGAAAGGCGACACCGCTTGGCCAAGCGTGCTCAAGGCGATTTCCAATCACCTGACCAAGGCCGGCGTGGGATCTGTGGCGATCGTCGCTTCGGCGCGCCAGAGCAATGAGGAGCTTTATCTGCTGAACAAATTGGCCAAGCACTTCAAGGCGCCGACCGACTCGGTGCCGCGCGATGGAGAAGCTGACCAACTGCTCGTCGCCAGGGATCGCAACCCAAACATTACAGGCGCGCGCTTGACTGGCATCACGACCAAACGCGTTGGATCGAAGCTTGCCGCCATCGCCAAGGGCATTGCGTCCGGCAAAATCAAGACGCTTATCGTGTATGGCGAGGACGTGACGCAGCATGGCATCGGCGTCAAGCTGCTCGGCAAGTTGAAGACTCTGATCGTCAGCGACATTCTTCCCAGCGCCACGACAAAAAATGCCAACTATCTGCTGCCGGGCTGTGCGCACGCCGAGAAGCGCGGCACATTCACCAACGTGAAGGGACGCGTGCAGAAATTTTCAAAAGCCCTCGAGCCGCCTGGCGACGCAATTGCGGAGTGGGAGGTGCTACACGAACTGGTGCACAATGTCGCCGGTTTAGATGAGTTTGACAGCATCGAGGGGCTGTTCAACCAAATGGCCTTCGAGGTGAAGGCTTTCAAGGGAGCCGGGCTGAAGTGGGACAGTCTCGGTGACAAAGGCGCGGACGTGAAACTGTAATGCTGGCTGTGACCACAGACCCTTCGCAGGATTGGTTGCTGACGCTGTTCAAGGTGGTGTGCGTGTTTGCCGTGGTGATGCCGATGGTTGCCTACTCGGTCGTGGCCGAGCGCCGCATCTCGGCATGGATTCAGGATCGCATCGGGCCGAACCGCGTCGGCATTCCGTTCACAAACATCAAGCTGCTTGGCCTTGGTCAACCGCTGGCCGACGGCCTGAAGGCGCTGGTGAAGGAGGACTTCACCCCCGCTCATGTGATGAAAGTGTTTTATTGGATGGCCCCGGCGATCGCGATGGTGCCTTCGTTCGTTGTGCTTGCCGTGGTGCCTTTTGGCTCGAGGCTCGGCGAGCAAAAAATGGTGATCGCCGATCTGGATGTCGGCATCCTGTTCACGTTCGGTGTCGTGTCGCTGGGTGTGTATGGCATTGTGCTGGACGGCTACGCCTCGAACTCCAAGTATCCGTTTCTTGGCGGCATCCGCTCTGGCGCGCAGATGATTTCCTACGAGATCGCGATGGGCTTGGCGGTCGTGCCGGTGTTCATGCTGGTTGGCAAATTGAATCTTGGCGCGGTAATCGAATATCAGGCCGACGGCGCTTGGTTGCTATTCAAGCAGCCGCTGGCATTTGCGATTTTCTTGATTGCAATCTTTGCGGAGACCAACCGGTTGCCTTTCGACTTGGCGGAGTCCGAAACCGAATTGGTGGCCGGTTACAACACCGAGTACAGCTCCATGCGTTTCGCACTTTTTTTCATGGGGGAATACGCGGCGATGATCGCCGGCTCGGCGCTGATGGTGGTGCTCTTTTGCGGCGGCTGGACGCTTCCACTGGGCGACTATTTCAACATGCCGGCGGAATCGCTAGGCCAAGGCCTGGTGCACATCGCAGTGTTCCTTGCCAAGATAGCGGTGTTCCTTGGTTTAATGATTTGGGTGCGATGGATGCTGCCGCGTTTCCGATACGATCAACTGATGAACATCGGCTGGAAACGGTTCCTGCCGTTGAGCTTGGCCAACATCATCCTGACGGCAATCGTGCTGTGGGTGCTGAACAGTTGAGAATGAAATGAAAGTCGATCGTACAAAACTGACCTGGTGGGAGCGCCTTTACATCCCGTCGATCTTAAACGGGTTCAAGGTGACGATGCGGCACTTCTTTTCCTGGAAACGTTCCAAGGTCTATGGCGACAAACAGAAGAGTTACAGGGCCAAGACCACGATGCAGTATCCGGAGGAAAAGTGGGATGTCCCGACCGGTTACCGCGGCGCGCCGTACCTGCTGAAGGATGTGGACAACAACACTAAGTGTGTGTCATGCCAGTTGTGCGAATTCGTTTGTCCACCCAGGGCCATTCGCATCACGCCCCCGGGAGGCGGCGGAGTAGTCGAGCGCGAGGGCGCGGAGAAGATGCCGGATGAGTTCGAAATCGACATGCTCCGCTGCATCTACTGCGGCTACTGCCAGGAGGTATGCCCAGAGGAGGCAATCTATCTGCTGAAGGACTACGCCATCACCGGTGAGAGCCGAGAGGAGTTGATTTACGACAAGGAAAAGCTGCTCGAGTTAGGCGGCGCGGACAAGCGCGCCTACGATCACCACGCCCAGGATGGTGTGGCGGAGGGGGTCAAGAAATGGGAAACCAAAATGCGTGAAGCCAGCGAGCAACCTAAGTTTCACTGACGCTTTGAGTTAACAAATGGAAGGAACACTGTTCAACCTTTTTGCCTCGCTGGCCGTGCTGAGTGCGCTGCTGGTGGTGGTGAACCCGCTGAGCCGCAACCCGGTGACGAGCGCGATGTTCCTTGTGACGACGATGATCTCGATCTCCGGGCTGTTTGTGCTTCTCGGGGCGTACTTTCTCGCTGCGGTGCAGATCCTCGTTTACGCCGGGGCGGTGATGGTGCTGTTCCTGTTCGTGATCATGCTGCTGGACATCCAGGAAACCGCGCGGCGCAAACTCAACCTCGTCAGCTTGGCTATGGGCCTTCTGGCTGTTGGCGCTTTGTTCCTCGTTTACAAAAGCTCGATCAAGACAACGTATGGAGACCAAACCCAACACCAAGAGGCAGCGGCAGACTCCGCTCTGGTGGAGGCTGTACCGGCCAAGGTGGTCGGAAGCACCCAGGCGCTTGGCCAAGCGCTGTTCAGCGGTGAGAAGGGATTCATACTGCCGTTCGAGATTATCTCCGTCCTGCTGCTGGTCGCGATGGTTGGTGTGATTTTACTAAGCAGAAAGGAGCAAAGCTGATGGAAGCGACCCTGAGCCATTATTTGCTGGTGAGCGGGGCGCTGTTTGCGATCGGCCTGCTGGGTGTGATCGTGCGGCGCAACCTGCTGATCATCTACATGTCGCTCGAGTTGATGCTCAATGCGGCCAACGTGGCGCTAGTAGCTATGTCGCGTTTCAACGGAAATCTCGACGGCCAAGTGATGGTGTTTTTCATCATCACCGTCGCAGCGGCGGAAGTCGCCGTCGGCCTGGCGCTGATTGTCGCGCTGTATCGAAAACGCCAAACCGCTGATGTGGAGGACTTGGCCACGATGAAACTGTAAACGATGGACACCGCTGCATGGCTCATCTTGTTGCTCCCGCTGTTCTCGGCAGCGGCCATCGGCTTGGGCGCGTTTCGCTCGCGCAAGGCCAGCGCGGCGATCTCCGTTAGTGTCGTCACCGGTTCGTTTTTACTGACGCTGCTCCTGATCGTTGTGGGAGGTAAACTGCATCCGAGCGTCACTTGGCTCTCGATTGAGGGGCTGCAAATCGACATCGGTCTGCGATTCGACACGCTGAGCAAACTGATGCTGTGCGTCGTCACCGGCGTTGGCGGGCTCATCCATATTTTCTCGCTCGGTTACATGAAGGAGGATCGGGATTTCTCGCGCTACTTCGCCTTCCTCAGCCTGTTTATGTTCTCGATGATCGGCATCGTGCTAGCCGACAACTTCGTGATGATGTTCATCTTTTGGGAATTGGTCGGCATATCCAGTTATCTGCTGATCGGCTTTTGGTTCGAGAAACCCAGCGCGGCCGATGCCGCCAAGAAGGCGTTCCTCACCAACCGCGTCGGCGACTTTGGATTTCTGCTCGGCATCCTGATGGTCTGGACCGCGCTAGGCTCTGTTGGGTTTGCCGACTTGGCTGAGTCAGTATCCGCCGAGACGGCGACGATCACCGGCTTGGCTGGATTCCTGATTTTCTGCGGGGCGATGGGCAAGTCTGCGCAGTTTCCTCTGCACGTTTGGCTACCGGATGCGATGGAAGGTCCAACGCCGGTCAGTGCGCTCATCCACGCCGCGACGATGGTGGCTGCTGGCGTATACATGCTTTGCCGCGTGTTTTTTCTGATCAATGGCACCTGGGCGATGGAGGCGATCGCATGGATCGGCGGATTGACCTCACTCATGGCAGCACTGATGGCAGTTCAGCAGGACGATATCAAGCGCATCCTGGCCTACTCAACACTCTCACAACTGGGCTACATGGTGATGGCGGTTGGGCTAGGTTCGCCCGATGCGGCAATGTTTCACCTGAGCACGCACGCCTCTTTCAAGGCGTTGCTCTTCCTCGGGGCCGGCTCGGTGATCGTG
>CAJWPV010000029.1 GCA_913045395.1 uncultured Verrucomicrobiota bacterium
ATGCCGCGCGTCTCCTCGGTCAATGGCATGTGAACCGTGATGAAGTCGGCGGTCCCGTAAATATCGTCCAAGCCGGCCAGTTCCACCTGTAGCATCTTAGCCCGGGACGGCGTGATGTACGGGTCGAAGGCCAATACGCGCATACCGAACGCCACCGCGCGCCGGGCTACCTCTCCGCCGATGCGCCCCATGCCCATTACGCCGAGTGTCTTGCCGTAAAGCTCGACACCCTTGAAAGCCTTTCGGTTCCACTCGCCGGCCATCATCGAGCCGTGTGCCTGCGGGATGTTTCGCGCGAGCGCCGTCATCATTGAGAAGGTCAGTTCGCAGGTGGCGATCGTGTTGCCGCCTGGAGTGTTCATTACGATTACACCGCTTTGGGTGGCGGCCTCAATGTCGATGTTATCCACGCCGACGCCGGCGCGACCGACGATCTTCATTTCCGGGGCGGCCTCGAGTACGGCCTTGGTGACCTTGGTCTCCGAGCGGATTGCCATGGCCGAGACGTCGCTGACGATCGGCAGTAGTTCCTTCTCCGTGTGGCGGTGATCGAGGACGATCGTTTTCAGATCATCCTGTTGTTTTAGGAAGTCGATCCCGCTTTGGGAAATGGGGTCGCAGACAAGTACTTTCATTTTGGGGGCGCCTGTTCAACAGCGCTTGGATAAGCGTGTTCAGCCTTCACGGGTTTTGATTCTGTTGAGCAAGTCTTTGATGACATCGCTCTTCGGCTTGGCCCCGAGGTCGCCTTTGCCGTGTTCGCGCACGGCGAGATTACCGGCTTCCTGCTCGCGTTGGCCAATGAGCAGGATGGTGTGGACCTTGTCCGTCTCCGCGTGGCGGATTCGTGCGCCAATTTTGTCGGCCGTCGTGTCGGTGCTGACACGGACGCCGTGCTTTCGCAGTTCGGCGACGACATCATTGGCATAGTCGATTTGATCGTCGCCGAACGGCAGCAACCGCACTTGGTCGGGAGCGAGCCAGAGCGGGAAATTGCCAGCATAATGCTCTATCAGGAATCCGATAAATCGCTCGTGCGTGCCAAGCGGGGCGCGATGAATGCAGAGCGGTGTTTCGGTGGTGTTGTCGCGGGTCTTGTACTCAAGACCGAAGCGCTTGGGCACTGCGAAGTCCACCTGGTTGGTGGCAATGGTGAATTCCCGGCCGGAAATGCTGTACACTTGCACGTCGATCTTTGGGCCGTAAAAGGCGGCCTCGTCCGGGACTTCCTCGAAGTCGATACCCGACTCGATTAACACCTGCCGGACCATCTCCTCGGTCTGGTTCCACAGTTCCGGTTCCCCGACATATTTGTCTCCGAGGCGCTCGGCGCCGTGCGTGCTGAACCGCATACTGAATTTCTCAAATCCGAAAATCTTGAAATACTTCAGGTACATTTCGTTGACGGCGCGGAACTCGCCGGCGAACTGCTCCGGCGTGCAGTAGATGTGCGCGTCGTTCATCTGCATCGAGCGCACGCGCATGAGGCCCATCAGTTCGCCGGAACGCTCGTAGCGATAGCAGGTGCCGTACTCGGCCAGACGCAGAGGCAGTTCGCGGTAGCTGCGCGGCACAGCCGAAAAAATCTTGTGGTGATGCGGGCAGTTCATCGCCTTGAGGTAGATGCGATCAGTCGGCTTGTCCGGATCGTCCTCCTTGAGTTCCATCGGCGGGAACATACTTTCGGCGTAGTAGGGGAGGTGACCGGAGATCTTGTACATGTTTTCACGGGCCAGGTGGGGTGTTCGGACACGCTCGTAACCGGCCTCGAACTCGGTCTCCTTGGCCAGCTTCTCCAATTCCTCGATTAGCACCGTGCCCTTGGGCAGCCAGAGCGGCAGGCCGGGGCCGACGTCGTCGTCGAACGCGAACAACTGCATCTCGCGGCCAATCTTGCGGTGGTCGCGCTTGCGCGCCTCCTCCTGTGCCTCAAGCCACTCGTTGAGCTGTGTTTTGTTCGGGAAGGCGGTACCGTAGATGCGTTGCAGTTGCGGGTTGTTCTCGTTGCCGCGATAGTAGGCGGCGGCCACGCGGAGCAGTTTGTACGCCTTGACGTTGCCGGTGCGCATGACATGCGGTCCAGCGCAGAGGTCGACGAATTCAGCGTTTTGGTAGAAAGAAATCTCCTCTCCCTCGGGGATGTCAGCCAAGCGTTCGACCTTGAACGATTGGCCGCGTTCCTCGAAAAACGCCTTGGCTTCGTCGCGGGTTTTTGTAGAACGCTCAAACTTCTGGTTTTCCTTCACTACCTTTTTCATCTCGGCTTCGATGGCCTCGAAGTCCTCTGGCGAGAAGCGGTGCTCGAGGTCGAAATCGTAGTAAAAGCCCTCGGCAGTCGGCGGGCCGATATCAAGCTTGGCCTCGGGCCAAAGGCGTAGCACTGCGGTGGCGAGCACGTGGGCGCATGAGTGCCGCAACCGCTCAAGATCGCTCATCTGGTGGCGTTGCTCGAGAGTCTTGCGTTCTACATCGTGTTTGGCTGCTTCCATGTGTTGGTGTGATGCGCTTGGGCAAGCGCTGTCCTGGTCAAGGCCGTCTGCCTGCCAGTTTGGTGGGCAGAGGTTAGAAACTTGCCGGGCAAAGGGCAATAATTAGCTCAGGGGGCTAGTTTTTGGGCCGGAGGATAATGGCCTTGTCATGGGTGCCATCCACCTCGACGCTCTGGGTTTCGATATCCGGGTCATCTTTCAGGGTGTTGTGGATGATGCGGCGGTCGTAGGAGTTCATCGGCTCGAGTTCGACGATATCGCCCCATCGGCGGACTTGTTCGGCGGCTTCCTTGGCTTTCTCAGCCAGTTTATCCTGCTCGTCAAACCGGTATCCTCCCACGTCGATTTGCACCTTTTCCGAATTCTCGTCGTTTTGAAACAGCAAACGATTGAGGATGTACTGAAGGTCAAACAGGGTTTGGCCCTTCCGGCCGATGAGCCGCCCCGAATCGTCGGGTGCCTGCAGATCGAGCACCTTGCTGCCGTCCTTCTCTTTTTCATCGATAGTTACATTATCGAAGCCGAGGTTATTCAGGATGGACTCTAGCAGCACCTTGGGATCTTGTGTGGTTGTACTCATGGTTTGGTTGGAAATTATTTCTTTGGCTTGGGCTTTGGTTTCGGTTTTGCTGGCTTGGCGAGTGCTGAATTGGCGCTCTTCACCGGCGCTTCCACGACGATATTCCTTGTAAGCTTGGTTTGCACAATGCTGAGCATGTTTGACAACGTCCAGTAGAGGGTCAGGCCGGCGGAAAAATTGTATAGGATCACGATGAACATGAGCGGCATGTACTTCATGATCTTTTGCTGTGTCGCGTCGGCGGTGGGGGAGACCGGGGTCATCCGCGCCTGCAACAACATGGTTACTCCCATAATCATTGGCAGCGGGTTGATTGGGAAGCCGGCGACATAAGCGACGGTGTCAGTCTGTGACAGGTCGCAGGCCCACAGGAATTCCGCCCCGCGCAACTCAGCAGCGCTGCGTAGCATGGTGAAGAACCCGAAGAACACCGGGAGCTGGATCAGAATTGGCAGACATCCGCCCATCGGGTTGATCTTGTGCTCGCGCATGAACTCCATAATCCGCTTGTTCATCTTCTGTGGATCATCCTTGTACTTTTCGCGTATCTCAGCCATCTGCGGCTGGTAGGCGGCCATGCGTTTCATGGAAACGGTGCTCTTCTTGGTGAGCGGCCAGAAAAGAATCTTAATGATGATGGTAATCACGATGATGCACATTGCGTAACCCAGTCCGAAGCTGTGAATGCCATTCATGGAACGCAATAGAATCGTGGCGAAGAAGCCAAAAAAACCGTCAAATCCCATCGTTGATTCCAGCGAGGTCTTCTTAAATGTTTGGCTGTGTGCCTTAAGGACTTGGTATTCCTTCGGCCCGGCGTAGGTGGTGAATTGCTGAACAATGCTCTCGCCGGGTTGTAGGACTTTCGCGTCAAACTGCAGGCTGGCTAAAACCCCGGTGAGATGGACGTACTGTTCACCCTCTTCGTGGGGGTCATTCGGAAGGGGTTGGTTGGTCTTGGTTGAGTAAACCTGGCCACCGGTTGCTCCTTCCATTGGTATTGTGCACATAGTGAAAAACCGATTATGAATGCCGACCCACTTGACTGGCTGCCCGGCCGACATGAAATAAGGACGCGCTGTCCCGGGGATGCAGCCCAACGTGCGGTTGGCAAACCAGCCCTCGTCTATGTCTTCCATGTCCTCGCCATTATGCCATTGGGCCCCCCAAACAGGATATCCCCCATCCGCTTGAAGCGGCATGGCGGTGCCCAGCATCAACTTACGCTGGTTGAGTGTAATTGGCTCACTTTTCGAATTGGCCAAAGTGATTGTGGAGTGCAGCAGGTAATTCGTGTCTGCGCTGAATTCCTTGGTGATGCGGATGCCGGCTTGGTTTGTGGACACCATCGTGACGAGGTTCCTGCCTGTGTTGATAGAGAACTCCGAGTCGTCAACGCCCACGAGCGCAAACACTGGCAAATCCACCCCATGATTAAGTTTGATGGGTGTTGAATTAACGTCTCCGTTGTTTGTGCCCCAGAGCAAGTCAAAATTCTTACCCATGGCCACATGGGGTTCTTTAAGTTCCACGGTTTTCAACCCCCCCTCGGAGGTGAAGATGTAGGAGGAGTCCGCCGTCTCGAGAATAGATAGTTTCGGGGAATCCAGCTTAACAGGTGGTTGAAAACCGGGGTTGAACGGTGGGTGAGTGGGCGGCGCTTGGCGAAGCGGAGCGGTAGTCGGTGGGGCGGTCTGTCCGGGGACCTGGATGGGGGCAGCGTTGGTGGGCTGTGGCTGAGCAGGAGGAGTGGGGGAGACTTTCTCCAGCAGTGCGGGCCAGGTGAACAGCAGAATCACGCAAATGGTGACAACGATGATGGCGGTGCGATCCATAAAAAATGATTAACGAGTCGGCTTGTCCGGAACGGGGTCGTGACCGCAGTCGCCCCATGGATGGCAGCGCAACAATCTTCGCAGGCCAAGCCAAGTGCCGTGAAATGCGCCATGCGTGCGCACAGCATCGAGTGTGAATTCCGAGCAGGTCGGCGTGAATCGACACGACCCATCCGGTCCGAACAGGGCGTTCTTCAACGGTGACAGTGCCAGTCTGTAAAAGCGAATCAGCAATATTAGAAAATATTGGGCGAGATTCATTCTAAAGGGTGGTTGGATACACAGGCGCCGCATTCTCCGGCAGCAGCCCCGCTTTCTTGAGCAGCGACAAAAAATGACGTTCCACCGAGTAGAATGTTCTGCCGACAATGGAGCGGCGGGCGACCAGTACCAGGTCAACCGGCTGGAGTAGTTCATGTTGGTGGAGGCGAAAACATTCCCGCATGAGCCGTCGGGCGTGGTTGCGAATGTGCGCCTTACCGATACGGCGACTGGTGATGACTCCAAGACGCGATGGGTCACCTGATGGGAGGCTTTTCCAGTTGGCGAGCATGCAGCCCTTGGCCAAGCGGCACCCGCTTTCCCGGTTGGCCCGGAAATCCGCGCTGGCTTGGATTCGGCTGGATTTAGGGAAGCTCGTGAGTTGGCCGGAGGCCGTCATATGTGCCGGAAAGGGCGTCAGGCGGGGGTGAGTCGGGCGCGACCACGGGCGCGTCGGCCGGCCAGAATCTTGCGGCCTGCCTTGGTGGCCATGCGTGCGCGAAAGCCGTGTCTGCGCTTGCGTTTGATATTCGACGGTTGGAATGTCTGCTTCATCTGAATCTAATAAAATCCACCCAATTCTTTGGAGAGATGCCGATAAATCTATAAATGCATCCCGTGGTGAATCCCTTTACCCCTCTTTTCTCGGAAAAAGGGCAGGGAAAATAGCAGCAACGTGCCAAATGTCAAGCATCGGTATACTCAAAAACAAGCCGGGAAGAGTTTTGTAGAGACCCAAAGCCGTGATTGTGCTGCCAAATAGCCGATTTTAGCCTAAAGTTTTCGACCTTCTCTGAAGAAGTTGAGTCGATGATGCTGATGTTCCGAGCCAAACCTCCTGAATCATGGCTGCCCAAGGTAATAGCCAACCTTGGAACTGTATTGGTTGATCACGCTCATCTGGAACGAAAAGCGGCCAAATCGGCTCTCACGCTACAGCGCTACCAGCAGCTCAGCACTCGACTGGAAGAGCTTACCTCCATCGCCATCGAGGAGTTAGAACATTTTAACTTAGTTCTTAAGTTGCTCGAAAAGAGAGAGATACCGTTTGGTCAGGCGATCTCTAGTCCGTGGCTTTCCGGGATCATGAACACCATCCGCAAGGGGCAGAATGAACAGGTCATCGACCACTTGCTTTGCGCGGCAATGATCGAGGGGCGTAGCTGCGAGAAATTCCAAATCCTCTCTGAAGCGCTCGTGTCCGTGGATGCGCCCTTGGCCAAGTTTTACGCCAGTTTGGTCGAATCAGAGGGGAACCACTACGCGGCCTACTTGCTCATGGCCAAGGAGGTTGACGAGTCTGAAACGAACCGCCGTCTCGACTTCTACCTCGACCTCGACGCCGAACTTGTCCAGAAGCCCAACGACCTTCACATCCTCCACTGAGCCTTCGGTTGGCCTAATGGACCTAGTGAAAAACGCAAAATAATTTTGTATTATTTGGCTTGCATCTTTGTCAAATCGGTCGATGTTTCCCCAAACCGATGGCTGTTGATTTGACGGCATTTTCTAGGAGGGTTGCGTGGGTATCGGGAATAGTGGGTCTTGGGTTGCTCGGAGCCCAGGCGGTGCAGGCCGAACTCGCGATATTGAGGCCGGGTTGGGGAGGCGAGAGCCTGAATCGCGTTACACTTCGCGGCGCTGATGCCCGGCAACAACTAATTGTCACACAAACACTCGGCGATGGGTCTATTGCCGACCAAACCCGCGAAGCCGCCCTGATTGCAGAGCCGGCTGGCTTGGAGCGGGTCACCGATGGCTTGGTGGAGCCACTGGCTAACGGCGTCGGTGTCATCACCGCGCGTACCCGTTCAGGCGAGATGGCTGTGATTCCGTTCGAGGTGAGTGCGGTTTCCGCCGAAAAGCCGGTGAGCTTTCCCAACTCAATTGTCCCGCTTTTTACCAAGCACGGCTGCAGTAGCGGCGGGTGTCATGGGAAGTCCAGCGGCCAGAACGGCTTCAAGCTTTCCCTGCTCGGCTTCGAGCCGCTGGAGGATTACGAGTATCTGCTCCGAGAGGCGCGTGGTCGCCGCATTTTTCCGGCCGCACCCGAGCGCAGCCTGCTGTTGCTCAAGGCGACTGGCCAGTTGCCGCATGGCGGTGGCTCGCGCATTGATGCGGGTTCATTTGATTACAAGACAATCGTCAAGTGGATACGCCAGGGAATGCCGTACGGCAAACCGAACGATCCAAGTCTCGAAGACATTGAGCTGTACCCCCCCGAGCGCATCATGGAGCCAGGCGCACGCCAGCAACTTGTGGTCCTGGCCAGGATGAGCGACGGGTCGGTCGAGGACATCACTCACTCTGCGGTATACGAGGCGAACAACCGTGAGTATGCCGAGGTGGACAATGCCGGCCTGGTTACCGCCGGGAGTGATTCGGGTGAGATTGCGGTGATGGTTCGCTATCAGGACAAGGCATCGGTGTTTCGCGCATCGGTTCCGTTGGGTGCCCCGGTGGACAACCTGCCGACCGAGGTAAACTTCGTGGACAATTTTATTTTTACGAAATGGAAACTGGTCGGCATGCCACCATCGGAGGTGGCAGCGGATACGACATATCTTCGGCGCGTGACACTCGATATCGCCGGGCGCATGCCAACTGTTGTAGAGGCGAAATCATTTCTCGATGACCAAGCGCCAGACAAACGCCAACGACTCGTCGAACGGTTGCTCCGCAGCGAGGAATATGCCGAGTATTTTGCAAACAAATGGTCGGCGCTGCTGCGCAACAAGCGCGCCAACGGGGCGCAGCTTCGCTCGACTCTCGCCTTTTATGACTGGATCAAGGAGAGCCTGTACAATAACAAACCGTACGATCGGTTTGTGCGCGAAATTGTGGCGGCTTCCGGCGGGATTGACCAAAGCCCGCCATCTGCCTGGTACAAGCAGGTCAGTTCGCAGCAAGCGCAGATGGAGGACGCAGCGCAGTTGTTTCTCGGGACGCGATTGCAGTGCGCGCAATGCCATCATCATCCATTTGAAAAATGGTCTCAGAACGACTACTACCAGTTCATGGCGTTTTTCTCGCGCGTCAGCAAGGCCCCCTCCGGTCGCCCGGGCGAGGAGATCATTTTTCACCGGGCCGGTGTGGCACAGGTAACCAACAAAAAAACCAACAAGCCGGTAAAGCCGGCTGGGCTCGGTGGTGGCGAAATGAAAATTGCGCCTGTTGACGATCCTCGCCATCGCCTGGTCGATTGGATGCGAGCAGACCGCAGTCGGCTTTTTTCAAAGACGCTCGTGAACCGTTATTGGAAGCACTTCTTCGGCCGGGGCTTGGTCGATCCCGAGGATGACTTTCGCTCCACCAACCCGCCGACGCACCCCAGGCTGCTCGATGCGTTGGCCGATCATTTTGAAAAAACTGGCTACGACCTGAAAGCATTGGTGAGAGTCATCGCCTCGTCAACCACGTATCAACTCAGTTCTGTTCCAAACGGGCACAATGCAAAGGACAAGCATTACTTCTCTCGCTTCCAGCCCAAACGGCTCACGGCAGAAGTGCTGTACGACTCTTTGAATGACCTCATCATGGCGAGGAGTAACTTCGGCGACTTGCCGGTCGGCACGCGTGCGGTATGCCTTCCGGACAACAGCTACAACAGTTCCAACTATTTTCTGAGTGTTTTTGGGAGGCCGGATTCATCAAGCGCCTGCGAGTGCGAGCGCTCACAGGAAGCCAGCTTGGCACAGAGCCTACATTTGTTTAACGCCAAAAATATACACGAGCAACTGGCGCGCAAGGACGGTCGCGCCGCCAAGCTTGCAGCTGACAAGGGACAAGATCATTCAGCAAAAATAAACAGCCTTTACTACCAGGCATTCGCGAGGCTTCCTCGCAGGGAGGAGGCCAATGTAGCGCTTGCATATTTGACTCGCGAGGCGTTCGACAAGGAGGGCAAACCTGCGGATAAAACCAAGGAGCGTTACGAGGATATTCTTTGGGCCTTGGCCAACACCAAGGAGTTCCTTTTCAATCACTGAGCTGGCCCCGTGTTGAATTCCCTGCTTGACCCAAGTGTCAATCACGGCATGCATTTGATCCGACTTTACAGACGTGTGACGGTTGTCCCTCTGTTATGCATGGTGGCTGCCCAGGCGCTTGGCGAATTGCCGACCGCACGGATGACGGCGATCTTCCCAATGGGATGCCGGATCGGTGCTGAGGCCGAGGTTCAGGTTCACGGTGCGGATCTCGATGGGGCGACGGCGCTACGGTTTTCGGACCCCGGAATA
>CAJWPV010000030.1 GCA_913045395.1 uncultured Verrucomicrobiota bacterium
AATAACGCGAGTCGGTTCGCGGATAGGTCAGTACCTTGTGCCGTTCGTACAGCGCTTGCGCGATGCCCAGCGTGTTGCGCGCCGAGAAACCAAACCGTGAGTTGGCCTCGCGCTGCAGCGTGGTGAGGTCGAACAGCGTCGGCGCGGCCTGCTTGGTCGGCTTGCTCTGTTCGCTCACCTCGCCCGACTGACCGTCGCACTTGGCTCGGATGCTGTCCGCCCTGCCCTGTTCCCAGATGCGTTCGGCTCGCTTGTGGGCGTCGTCGGAATCTTTCTTGAACGCCTCGTCAAACCACCGGCCGGTGTACTCGCCGGCGGCCGCCCGGAAGGTGATGTGCAACTCCCAGTAATCTTTCGGCTCGAACGCGCGAATCTCCTTCTCGCGCTCGACCACCACGGTCAGCGTCGGCGTCTGCACCCGGCCTACCGGCGTTAAGTAAAACCCGCCGCTCTTCGAGTTGAACGCCGTCATCGCTCGCGTGCCGTTAATGCCGACGATCCAGTCGGCCTCGCTCCGGCAATTGGCTGCGCTGGCCAGCGGCTTCATGTCGTCGTCGCTGCGCAGGTTGGCAAAGCCTTTGTGGATCGCGGCCGGCGTCATCGACTGCAGCCAAAGCCGCGAGACCAATTTGCCCGCTGTTTTCCTCGGGTGCTTGGCGCACGCATACTGGATGATGTAGCGAAAAATCAGTTCGCCCTCGCGCCCGGCGTCGCAGGCGTTTACGAAGCGGTCGACGTCGTCGCGCTTGATCAAGCGCAGCAACACCTTGAGTCGCGACTCGCTCTTGGCGATCGGTTCGAGGTCGAAATGCGTGGGGATGTGCGGCAGCTTGTCGAATGTCCACTTGCCGCGCTTGATCTCCTGTTCGGGCGGCACAATGATAGTCAGCAGATGGCCGACGGCCGAAGAAATCACGTAGTCGTCGTTCTCGAAAAAGTCCTTCGACTTGTCACGCGGCGCCTTGAGCACACGGGCGATATCGGTCGCGACCGACGGTTTTTCTGCGATGACGAGTGCTTTTCCCAAGATGGTTTTTGGCGGGCTGCGGTTTCAAATGGTGCTTGGCCAGGCGCGGCCAAGTCGTGCGGCGCGGAAAATGGAGAAAAACCAAAACCATGTCAAAGACCAAAAAACCGGGCCAAGCAAAGTCAAAAACGGCATCAAACCGACTAAATTGCCTCAGTCATTGGCCAGGGCGTTGATCTGGTTGGCGGCGAAACCGGCGCCGAAGCCGTTGTCAATGTTCACCACTGTCACGCCGCTACCACAGCTGTTGAGCATCCCGAGCAGCGCCGCCACGCCGCCGAAACTCGCCCCGTATCCGACGCTTGTCGGCACCGCGATCACCGGCCGGTGCACCAGCCCGGCGACGACGCTCGGCAGCGCGCCCTCCATGCCGGCGACGGCGATGATAACGCTGGCCTCGCGCACAGTTGGCATGCTAACTAGCAGACGGTGCAGCCCGGCCACGCCGACGTCGTTCACGCGCGCGATGTTGTTGCCCATGAAGTCCGCCGTGACCGCCGCCTCGTCGGCGACCGGCAAATCACTCGTCCCGGCGCACAACACGGCGATGTTGCCGGGGCGCTTGGCCAAGCGCTTGTTCTCGACTGCGATACACTTCGCCGACTCGTGATACATGGCATCGGGAAACTCCCTGGACACGGCGGCCGCGTGGCCGGCGTCGGCGCGGGTGATCAGTACGCGTTCCTCGCGCTCCATCACCTTGGCCGCGATGGCTGCGACCTGTCCCGGTGTTTTGCCAACGGCAAAGATGACCTCGGGAAAACCTTGCCGCAGCGACCGGTGCGCGTCGACCTGTGCAAAGCCGAGGTCGTCGATCGGCGCGGCGCACAGTAGGCGCAGCACGTCAGCCTCATCGACCTCGCCGGCCTTGTAGCGCCGGAGCAGTTGGCGGGTTTTGCTTGGTATCACCGCCGGGGAATTAACACTGGCCACGCCGCGGCGTCACGCCGGAAACGCGCTTGGCCAAGGGGGGAATCGATCTTGACCGCCTCGGGGCCGGTGACTAGCCTCCGCGTCGCCAACGGTTGTGCGCATGGGGCGCAGCGGCCGGCGTTCTCCGATATCGGGGAGCGGGCAACGTTCAAACCCGGGATCAACGTACTGCAACCGTTCAGCTACCGTGGAATTCAAGGACATAAAAAGCATCGTCGACTTGATGAAGAAAAACGCCCTCTCCGAGTTTGAGATGGAGAAGGAGGGGTTCAGGATCAAGCTGCGCCGCGCCTCCAGGGAGGGCAAATCCGACGAGGTGCAGGTGCAGCACTACTTGCCGCCGGTCGCGCCTGCGCCGGCCGAGGTACCGGCCGCCGTGCCTGTGCCTGGGCCATCGACTGATCCTGAGATCAAGTCGCCGATGATCGGCACTTTCTACCGCAAGCCTTCGCCCGAGTCAGAGTCGTACGTGGAAGTTGGCGACACGGTCACGGCCGACACGGTGGTTTGCATTATCGAGGCGATGAAGGTGATGAACGAGATCAAGGCCGAGATAAGCGGTGTGGTCACGGAGATTCTCGTCGAGGACAGCCGCCCGGTGGAGTTCGGCCAGGCGTTGTTCCGGGTGCGCTCTGCGTGATGGAGCACCGCAGTACGATCGTTAGCCAGGATCCACCGAATGTTTGAAAAATTACTGGTAGCCAATCGCGGGGAGATTGCTGTCCGGGTTATCCGCGCCTGCAGGGAGTTGAACATCCGCACCGTGGCCGTGTACTCGGAGGCGGACTCAAACTCGATGCATGCCCAGATGGCGGACGACGCCATCTGCATCGGCGGCGCGGCCAGTGCTGACAGTTACCTGCGTATCGACCGCATCATCGGTGCCGCCGAGATCTCCGATGTCGATGCCATCCACCCCGGCTACGGGTTCCTCTCCGAGAACGCCCACTTCGCCGAAGTCTGCGAGAATTGCAACATTCGCTTCATTGGCCCGAAGTCCGCAGCGATGAACGCGCTCGAGGACAAGGCCCTGAGCCGCGAACTGGCCCGCAAGGCCGGCGTGCCGGTTCCACCCGGCTCCGAGAATGTCATCGATACTGAGCAGGAGGCGCTCAAGATCGCCAAGAAAATCGGCTACCCGGTGATGATCAAGGCCGTGGCCGGCGGTGGTGGACGCGGGATGCGTACGGCTCACAATGACATCTCGCTGGTTAAGGGCTACTACACCGCCCGCAGCGAGGCCGAAAAATCGTTCGGCAACAGCGGGGTATACATCGAGAAATACATCGAAAACCCGCACCACATTGAGTTCCAGATCCTCGGCGACTTCAAGGGCAACATTATCCACTTCGGCGAGCGCGACTGCTCCATCCAGCGCCGAAACCAGAAACTCGTCGAGGAAAGCCCCTCACCACTGCTCGAGGGCAAGCACAAGAAATTACGCCCCCAAATGGGCAAGGCAGCCATCAAGATCGCCCAAGCGGCCGAGTACACCAACGCCGGTACTGTCGAGTTCATCGTCGATGACAAGGGTAAATTCTACTTCCTCGAGGTCAACAAGCGCATCCAGGTCGAGCACCCGATCACCGAGGAGGTCACCGGCATCGATCTGGTGAAGCAGCAGATCCTCGTCGCGATGGGCGAGCCACTGAAACTGTCGCAGAGCGACATAAAGTCCACCGGCCATGCCATCGAGTGCCGCATTAACGCCGAGGATCCGTGGAACGATTTCCGGCCCAGCCCCGGCAAGATCGAGATGTACTACGCACCCGGTGGACGTGGCGTGCGCCTCGACAGCCACGCCTATGCCGGTTACACCATTCCCAGCCACTACGACTCGATGATCGCTAAGCTCATCACCTACGGCACCAGCCGGCGTGACGCCATGAACAAGATGAACCGTGCCCTCGACGAGTACATCATCACTGGCATCAAGACGACCATCCCTTTTCAGAAAGCCATCCTGCACGACCCGGAATTCTGCCGCGGCGTCTACTCCACCAACTTCGTCGAGGAACTCCTCGGCGGCGGCCGCCGCGAACTCATCCAGGAGAAAGCCTGAGCCGCTTGGTCAAGCGTTTGGCCAAGCAAATTAATCTAACCTCTACTTCCTTACTCCTTCAGCTGTACCGCAGCCAAAACTTGCCAAGTCGGGGCGCTTGGGCGACCATTTCCGCATGACTCAACAGGGCCGCCGGAATCGGCGTGATTTCCTCAAGACCACCACTGTTGCCACGCTCGGAGCTCTGGCCGCGGGTGCCCCTCGCCAAATACTGGCCAAGTCGGCCGGGGAGAGGATAGAGCCCACCGCCGACGCTATGATCATCCTCTGGATGGGTGGCGGCATGGCTCACACTGAGACGTTCGATCCCAAGCGCTACACGCCGTTTGAAAAGGGCCTTTCGCCGGATCGGGTGCTAAGCACCTTCCCGGCGACCGACACGGCGGTGGATCACATTAAGCTGACCAAGGGGCTAGAGAAAATCGGCTCAGTGATGGATCGCGGCACGCTCATCCGCACCTACAAGGCCGGCGACCTCGGGTTCATTTTGCATTCGCGCCACCAGTATCAATGGCACACCGGCTACGCGCCGCCGCAGACCGTCGCCGCCCCGCACATCGGTGCGGTAATTGCGCGCACGCTTGGCCCGCGCGACCCGGCCATGCCGGCGTTCATCGACATCGGTCAGCGGCTCGACGTCGGAGAGGGCGAGGAACTCAAGGCGTTCCACTCAGCCGGCTTCCTCGGCAGCGAGTACGGGCCGTTTCATATTGCCAATCCGGATCATGCGCTGAACACCGTTCGGCCGCCGTCTGGCATGAGTCGGTCGCGCTTTTCCAACCGCTACAAGGCATACAAAAAATTGGTGGATCAAAGTCCGATTGGCCTCACCGGCAGTGACTATCAAAAAGAATCGCTCCTACGCTCGCTCCACAACGCGCATCGCCTGCTGACCTCGCCCGCGGCCACGGCGTTTGATTTGTCGCTCGAGAAAAAGGAGGTGCTCGACATGTACAACACCGGCCAGTTCGGCCGCGGCTGCCTGCTGGCCCGTCGACTAGTCGAGGCCGGTGCACGCTTCATCGAGTTGACCACCGAGTACGTGCCATTCCTGAACTGGGACACGCACGAGAACGGCCACACGCGCCTCACCGACCTGAAGCGCCAGATCGACGCTCCCATCGCCCAGCTCGTGCTCGACCTTGAGGAGCGCGGCCTGCTCGATCGCACCTTGATCGTGCTTGCCAGCGAGTTCAGCCGTGACATGCTTGTCGAGGGCAAGCCGGGTAACAAGGTCAAGGACCAGGTCACTGTTCCGGGCACTATCAACGAGTTGAAGCACTACGGCATGCACCGGCACTTCACTGATGCCGGCTCCGTGCTGCTCTTTGGCGGCGGCATCAGGAAAGGCCACCTCCACGGTGCGACATCCGATGAGCGCCCCTGCTCGACCGTCAGGGATCCGGTCGTTATCGAGGATTTACACGCCACTCTTTACAAGGCCATGGGGATCTCTCCCAAACTGGCCTACGAGGTGGAGAAACGCCCCTTCTACGTCACCCGTGACGGCCTCGGCCAGCCGATCGAGAGCCTCTACGGCTGATCCCAAGCCGAGTGCTTGACCAAGGGAAGGCGGTAACTTGACGCTGTGTCTTTTACACCTAAACTGGCGATCGATTTCAACATAGCTCACAGGCTCTTTTCCGCCTTAACACTCCTATCATCACTGGCATTGGGCTGCTCTTTGTTCGCGCAAGAACTCTCCGATGACCGAACGGTTCGCGTTTTTATTTTTGCCGGGCAATCCAACATGGTGGGCTCCGATTCAAGAGTTCAGGACATCAAGCGTTACCCGCCATTTGCCGGATTGGAAAGTTCTCAGGAAAATGTCCGTTTCTCTTACTCCATCGGTCGCGAAAATAAAACCAACAGCAACGGTTGGGTGGATCTTCAACCGGTCAATAACACCGTCGGCCCAGAGTTAAGCTTTGCCCGAAAGGTTTCCCTAAACATCAAAACCCCCATCGCAATCATCAAGTGCGCGGCCGGCGGCACCCACTTGGGGGGTGATTGGAATCCGGACGAACCGATCCAATTCAAGATGTATCCGTTGACACTTAATCTGGTTAAATCCTCACTGGCTGAGCTGGATCAAAAGGGCATCAAGTATCGAATTGAAGGGTTCATATGGCATCAGGGCGAAAACGATATGTTCGAGGAAAGCTATATGACCAACTACGGAAAGAATTTGCAGAACTTCATCGCAAAATGGCGCCGTGACCTCAACATCCCGAAGCTGAAATTCTACATCGGTGAACTCTGCACCAAGACGATTTGGGGCATGGATCTTCGCCCTCGCATGTACGCCATCAGCGAGGGGCAACGGGCGGTCACCAAAACCGATCCTTTTGCCGAATACATTCCGACTGCCCACATCGGAGTTGAGATCGGCAATCCTGTTGGCCTGCACTACCACTATGGCACATTGGGGCAATTGGAACACGGCGTGAACTATGCCGACGCTTATTTGAAAACGATCGGAAAACACTCGCTCCAGGCTCGTCCACTGAAAACTTGGCCTTATAAAAAAGGCACCGAGGTGAAATTATTCATCCTCGCCGGCCACCGAAACATGGAAGGCGAACGAGCCTTCGTTCAAGAAGTTGGAAGTTCAAAGAAGCATCAATCTCTCCTTAAAGACAATCCAGCTATCGCCTACAAATACAGTTTGGGTGGCGGCTACCGAAAATCGAAATCATGGGAGCCGCTTGGCCCTGTTGGCTTTTACAACACGTTCGGTCCGGAACTCAGCTTTGGCCAAGCCCTCCAAGCCAAGAACAAAGAAAACATTGTCATAGCGAAGTTTACCCACAGCGGATCGCAGATCATCGACTGGACACCGGGGGGCAGTTTGGCCAAGTCGCGCCATATTTATCCGGCATTCATTAATTTCATTAAAGAGACGATTGGCGAACTGCAATCCAAAGACCAAGTGGTGGAATTGGCAGGTATTTTCTATCACCTCGCAGAAAATGACATGTCCTTTTATCCATACAGGAAACAGGCTTCAGAACGCTTGCAATCGATCATCAACCAAAGTCGAGTGGATCTTGGTCAATCCTCGCTCAAGTGGTATGTTAGCCAGCAACCCCCCACCAATGACAAAGGTGTCAACTCAATCGACGTCGTTTCAGACGTCGAAACAATCGCTGCCGCCGATCCGCACCTCATTCACATCAAGGCCTTCAATCTCCCGCCTCAGGAAAAGAAACTCGTCATCGACACAGGTGGCATCATTGAACTAGGCAACTTGATCGCCAAACGATACTTGATCGCGGAGAAAAAAGAGTTTTGATGGGGAAAAATGAAGCGGGCGAAGGGAATTGGGCCCGGGCTGACTAGTTTGGATCTAGGGTATAAAGCATATGACGAGCTCGTTTTGCTCCATCATAAACATTCGCTGCAACCCTTTGAAACTTGCAGCAAAACTTGCCTAAACGCTTTTCAAATTTTCGGTCGGGCCCCGCAGACCAGACTACGATTCGTCCGCCTTTTTTAAGAGCTCTGCACATTAAGCGGATACCTGAAGTAGAGTAAAGTTGCTCATTATTTGCGTCGACCATTGCAACGGGGCCATTATCCACATCGAGCAATATGGCGTCATAGGTTCGAGGCTTAGCATTTTTAATTAGGTCAATCACGTCCATCCCTTTAACGTCAACACAAGGATCATCAAGTAGCACACCGTTTAATTCTTTCAGATAAGTTCGGTTCCATTCTATTACTTCTGGAACCAATTCTGCCAACTCGATTTTCATTTTTAGGTTTCCGGACTCCAAGACACTTTTCAAAGTGAATCCAAGACCAAGTCCACCGATGAGAACCCGGGTAGGAATGTTTTTATTTATTTGATCGATGCCTGTTCTTCCAAGCAAACTCTCCGATGCTGTAACCTTTGAATGCATCAATTCCTTGCCATTTAAAGAAATCGAAAAGGCCCCATCGTGTTCGTAGAGAGCCATGCAGGCTCCGTTTGGGGTAATTGACTCGGCAAGTTTTATCCTTGGTTTCATTTCCCTTCAGCTTCCAGTTCCTTTCTGGTCTTGCCGCCGTGTTTGCCGAGGAGTTCGGCGATTTCGGTTTGCTTCAACTGGATGGCGACATCTAGTGGTGTATCGCCAATATCATCCTTCGCATTCACATCCGCACCAGCATCGATAAGTAGTTCGACGATTTCCTTGTGATCCCAACCGGTCGCAAAATGTAACGGAGTCCCTCCTTCCTCATCCTTCGCATTCACATCTGTGCCAACTGACAAGTGCTGGTTGACGGTTATTGTGCTTCCATACATTGCAGCTTGGTGAATTGAGATGTATGTGTAAGGTGCCGGCACTATGCTTTGATGGATAGTTCCACATCCCACCAACAGCACAGCTGCGATTGTTGTGATTAGGAGGTGTTTCATTTTTGGTCTATTATGTAACCAGTTTTAGCAGAATTAAACACCTGTAAAACTGTAAATAACTGATTAAGAAAGGGGTAGGAAAAGTGGAGCGGGTGAAGGGAATCGAACCCTCGTGTCTATTCAGCACCCCTGAAACCCAAAATACATTAGTAAAAATACACATAAAAACTTGACGGACACCATAGAATATTCCCACTTTTGTTCCCACTTGTTTTATTCTTATGTCGTCACTTACTCGTAAACCGAACTCCCCATACTGGTATTGCTGTTTCACAACTCCTGATGGCTCGCGCACCAAGCGTTCAACCAAACAGACCAACCGACGTGAGGCACTGGCAATCTGCCAAGAGGTGGAAAGGGCCGCAAGCAAATCACGAAGGGGGTTACTGACCGAGGCGCAAGCCAGAAAAATTGTGGGCGATATTGTGGAGTATTCCACAGGCGAACCCATGCAGTTTTATACTACGGCTGAATGGTTGCGGCATTGGGCGAAGGGGAAATCAGAAGCCAAAAGCCCAGGCACTGCTGTTCGCTACAACGGGATTATCGAGGATTTCATTAGATTCCTTGGGAAACGGTCTGCATTGAATCTTTCACACCTGACGGTAAGGGACATTCATTCTTATCGAACCAAGCTCAAGGAGGCCGGCTTGGCCCCCAACACCTGCAACTTTGCCGTCAGGGCAATCAGTGGTGCCCTTAATGCTGCCCTTAGGCAGGGGTTGATAACCACAAACCCAGCCACAGCCATAGAATCACTGCCCAAGGAGCAATCAGGAAAAACTCCCTTTACCCAGCAGCAAATCAAAAAGCTCTCAACTGTGTCCCCACCAGATTGGAAACTGGCAATACTCTTGGGATATTGCACCGGACTCCGGATTGGTGACATTGCCAACATGACTTGGAACGCAGTGGACTTTGAGAAGGGAGTTATTCAAATAGCTCCAAAGAAAACTCGGAATATCA
>CAJWPV010000031.1 GCA_913045395.1 uncultured Verrucomicrobiota bacterium
CGAGGTCGGCGCGGTGGACTCGATCATCGACATTATTGGCGGCTGCATCGCGCTCGAGCTGCTCGGCAAACCGCGCGTGCTCGCCGCACCGGTCATCGAAGGCACCGGCTGGGTCAACTGTGCCCACGGCCGTTTTCCTGTTCCGACCGCCGCCACGCTCGAAATTCTCGGTGCGCGTGGTGTCAGCGTGAACCAATGCGACGAGCCGCATGAACTCGTCACACCCACCGGTGCTGCGCTGCTGGCCGAGTTTGCCGAGTCGTTCGGGCTGATGCGCGGTGTGACACCGGAGCGGATCGGCTACGGCCTGGGCACGCGCGACATGAACACCCGGCCGAACGTTCTTCGCTCCGTGCTTGGCCAAGCGGAAGCTGCAATCGAGGCCAAGCCGCTTGACTGGGAGTGCGACACCGTCACCGTCATCGAGACGAACCTCGACGACATCAACGCCGAGCACCTGGGTCATTTCATTGAGACTGCACTGGAGGCCGGCGCGCTCGATGTGTTCCACACGCCGATCCAGATGAAAAAGAACCGGCCCGGTGTGCTACTCACAGTGTTGTGTGCCGAGGCCGATACGGACCGGTTTAGCGAATTGATCCTGCGAGAAACCACCGCGCTTGGCATCCGCCGCCACGCCGTCGATCGTCGCAAACTCCGCCGTGAAGTCGCCACTGTCGAAACATCGCTTGGCCAGGTCCGAGTGAAGTTTGGCCGGCTCAATGGCGAGGTGGTGCAGGCCGCGCCGGAGTACGAGTCTTGCCGTGAAGTCGCCACCCAAGCCGGTGTGTCACTGAAGGAGGTTTACGCCGCCGCGCAAAAAGCACTCGAATATTAATTATCACCATGGACGAAAAACTACTCGAAATTATGTGCTGCCCCGAGTCACACCAGCCCTTGGCCAAGGCCGGCGTAGAACTGATCGAGGACCTTAACAAACGTATCCAAGCCGGCACACTGGTCGATCGCGTTGACGAAAAGGTCACCGAGTCTATTGACGGCGGCCTTATCCGTGAGGACGGTAAAATCCTGTTCCCCATCCGCCAGAATATCCCCGTGATGCTCATCGACCAGGGCATCCCTCTCGCACAGTAGTCAGCAAACGAACCAGGCGTCTTTGCCTGGAGTGTAGCCTTTTTGGGCCAAGTCGGCCTCGATGAGTTCGCGGGCTCCAGCGGCGCCCACGGCGATGATCAGCGGCGTGCCGTCAGGCGGGGGAAGGTCTGTGTCTGAAATGACCGGGGTGTCGTGAATTTTTGTACCGATTTTTTTTGGCGAAACCTCGACGATATGGCGTACGGTGAATCCTTTCGCCAGCAGCCAACTCAGCCACGGCTTGCCAGCTTGGCCCGCGCCCCACATGTCAACCTCGGTTTTTCCAGCGAGTGGACCGTCGAGGAGGTGCGCTCTGCGGCAGCGATCGAAGGCTTCCGGCGAGTAGCGCTCGTCGGTGCGGGTCAGCCGGTTGCCAGAGTCGATCCAATCAAAGAGTACTTCCGGCACCTTGGCCGCTGTGTGCCCTTGGCCAAGCGCACGAAGGCAGAGGTCGTAATCCTCCGGCCAGGCGCCGTCGCGGCAGCCCAACTCGAACACCTCGCGTCTGGCTAGGAGCGTCGGGTTGACGAGTGGCAACTCGACAAACCGCATGGCGGCAATCCGCCCGGGCTCGGTCAGCGAGTTGCTCCACCGCTCGTAACGCCGCATCGACTCAACCGCTTGGCCAAGCTCATCGACGATGCGAACCCGGCACCCGACCATGTCTGCGCCGGAGTCGTGCAACAGCAAAAGTTGTTTTTCGAGCCGGGCGGGATGCGAGTAGTCGTCCGCGTCCATTCGCGCGATCACCGGCGCGGTCGCCTCAGCGGCTCCGCGATTGGCCGCCGCGCAGACGCCCAACGCATCCTGTTGAATCAGGCGCAGCCGCGGGTCGTTCATCTGGCGAACGATTGCCGCGCTGTCATCGGCGGAACCGTCGTCGACGATGATGAGTTCGAGTTTGCAAAGGGTGGAATCAAGAATGGAACGCGCTGCCCGCTCAACCGTCGCCGCCGCGTCGCGCATCGGCAACACCACCGAGACCTGTGATGGAGTCACTTGGCCGCGCCTGGTTTTTTCCCGGCGGGGATAAAGTCCATTGAGGCGGAGTTGACGCAGTAGCGCAGGCCGGCCGGTTTGGGGCCGTCATCAAAAATATGGCCAAGGTGGCCGTTGCATTTCTTGCAGGTGATCTCGATGCGAACCATGCCGAGGCTGGTGTCGCGTGTCTCGTCGATGGTGCCATCAATCGACTTGAAAAACGCCGGCCAACCGCAGCCTGAGTTGTACTTGGTCTCGGAGAGAAACAGCGCCGCGCCGCAGGCTTTGCAGGTGTAGGTGCCGTCCTTGAAATGATGATCGTACTTGCCGGTGAACGCTCGCTCGGTGCCTTTCTGTCGGAGGATGCGGTATTCCTCCGGGGTCAGTGTGGCCCGCCATTCGGCCTCTGTCTTGACAATTTTTGCAGCAGTGACTTTGGTTGGTTTCATGATCGGTTCATGCTGAATCGGTTGAATGGGCTTAGCCGTCGGCTTGGGTTGGGGGTTGATGTTACCAACGGGCTGCCGGTTTGGCTCGGGTTCAGCCTTGGCCGGGGCAGCGACGCTGGGTGGGCCCGGTTCCGGGGTGGCAGGCGCGGTGCTTTGTTCCCCACCGCCACAGCCAGCCATTGCCGCAGCCATGGCAACCGTGAAAACCGTGTTCTTCATGCGCGAAATCAAAACACAATCCGCTCAGCGGCACAACCTTGGCAAAGCGTTGAGGCGAAATGTCAGTTGACTTTGCGTCGTTTGCTTGCCCGGCCTGTTTGCCCGTGTCATTTTCCGCCGTCATGAAAAGAGCCATTCCCCTTTTGGGCCTGCTGCTTGCGCTTGGCCAGGCGCAGGCGATTGAGCGACCGAACATCCTCTGGATTTACCTTGAGGATGTCAGCGGCTGGTTTGGCTGCTACGGCGACAAGGTGATCGAGACGCCAAACATCGACCAGTTGGCGGCGAGTGGCATTCGCTTCGACCGGTTTTACACGCCGGCCGGTGTCTGCTCGGCGACGCGATCGTCGATCATTGTCGGCGCGATGCAAACGAGCCTAGGGATCCACAATCACCGCAGCGGTCGCGCGAACTTTCGCGGAAAGGATTTGGGGCCGGTGTACGATGATATCCGTTTGCCCGAGGGTGTGCGGACGCTACCGGAGATGTTTCGTGCCGCCGGTTACTGGACGTTCAACGAGGGGGGCAAGGACGATTACAACTTCAGGCATGACATCCGCGCGATGTACGACTTCCTGCCGAAAAAACGCGGCTGGGGTCCGGCAGCATTGGTCGCCGGCGAGTGCTGGAAGGGGCGAAAAAAAGATCAGCCGTTCTTTGGCCAGGTGCAGCTTGGTGGCGGCAAGCTGGGCCGGCGTGCACCGGCGGTGATCGACCGTGCCAAGGTGCCGGTGCCGCCGTATTATCCGGATATCCCGCTCGTGCGGGAGGAGATCGCGCACCACTACGATTGTTTGCTGAAGACCGACGAGCAAGTCGGGCATGTCATCGCCGCGCTCAAGCGCGATGGGCTGTACGAGAACACGCTGATTTTTTGCTTCAGTGATCACGGCTACAAGTTGCATCGGCACAAGCAGTTCCTTTATGAGGGCGGCATCCAAATGCCGATGATGGTCGCCGGTCCGGGCGTTCAGGCGGGGCAGGTTCGCAGGGATCTCATCAGCGGGATCGATATCGCGCCGGCGTGCCTTTCGGCCGCCGGCATTGACGTGCCGGCGCACATGGAGGGCGCGGACTTTTTGGTCGAAGGCTATACGAAGCGGAAGTTCGTTGTCGCAGCGCGCGATCGTTGTGACTACACCATCGAGCGGATCCGCGCCCTGGTCACCCCGCGGTTCAAGTACCTGCGGAACTACCTCACGGATCGGCCATTTATGCAACCGAGCTACAAGGATCCATGGCCGGTCTCCAAAAAATTTCGTGAGATGATGGCCAAAGGCGAGATGAACGAGAAGCAGTTGATTTTCTTCGGCCCGAAAAAAGAGCCGGAGGAACTGTACGACCTGGCCAGCGACCCGCACGAGATTCACAACTTGGCCAAGGATCCGAAGTTCAAGAAACAACTGCGGCGCCATCGCCGGTTGCTTGATGAGTGGGTCAAAGAAACAGGCGATCAAGGGCTGAAGACTGAGAGTGATCCCGGCCTGTTGGCCGTCCTTAAGCGGTGGGGCGAGAAGTGCGTGAACCCCGAGTACGACCGGGTGCGACATCTACTCCAGGCCGAAAAAAAGAAATGATTATCTACCACAATCCACGCTGCTCGAAGAGCCGCCAAGCGCTTGGTATCCTACGTGAAAATGCCGAGGAGCCGGAGGTGGTGGAGTACCTTAAGGAGCCGCTTGGCCAGGCGGAACTGGGCGCTTTACTGCAGAGACTCAAGGTGCCGGCGCACAATCTCCTGCGCACCAAGGAGGACGAGTACACTGAACTCGGCCTCTCACCGGACACACCAGAGGAGGACATCCTCACCGCCATTGCGCATCACCCGATATTGCTCGAGCGGCCGATTGTGGTGAAAGGCCGCCGGGCCGTCATCGCCCGTCCGCCGGAACTCGTCGAGGAATTGCTTTGAAACCAAAGGCTGAATAGCTTTGTTGTTTCGGGCGCGGCTTCGGATGAAAAGGCAAAGAGCCCAACTCTAGATGAAGGTTAATCAGTCCAATGCCTTTGTTTTTACTGAGTGATGTTACAACGATTTGATCTTGGGTTATTATGGGAGTTGGCACAACGGAAGTGCCGGGATTTTCTTTCTATGAGTGTAAGAGGAATCGGCATGGTGGCTCTATTATCCCTGCTGCCGCAGGACATTGCGGTTGGGGCTGTTGCAGCCAACTCAAAGGCGTCTTCGGGTTCTTCTGCCCAAACCGGAGACCGGACCATCCTGTTTGTCGATGACAATGCGATTCTGTATCGATCCGGAACGCGGCGCGTTCTTCAACAACCCAAGCGACATGCGGCCAATCCCATGATCGGTGAAACCAAGCCCTGGGAGGTGGCCATTGGGTATTGCACCGTTTACCGAGATATAAGAACCGGTCTGCACCAGTGCTGGTATCAGTCCTATTCCGGCAATCACGCAAATGATCCCACGCGGCGTGTCGTGGTTTGCTATGCGACTTCCAATGATGGGGTAGTTTGGGAAAAACCGAATCTTGGCCTCTTTGATTACAACGGCGACAACAACACCAACATTGTCCTGGTGGGCAACGGTGGACGAAGCGTCAACTACGGTGCGTCGGTCCTTGTGGATCATCGTGATTCCGATAGGGAGAAGCGTTATAAAATGGCCTATTGGGATTTTGTGAATGTTGCAGGCAGGCAGGTTCCGGGGCTCTGCGTTGCCTTTTCTCGTGATGGGATTCATTGGGTGAAACATTCAAAAGCACCGCTTCTACAGGGAGCTTACGGTGATCCCACTCAGCCTCCATTGTCCGCTGAGAGTCAGGGTGAGCCGCCCACCCGTCCGGCAATCAGCGATGTGATTGACCTGATGTGGGATCCCCGGCGCGATTGCTTTGTCATCTATTCCAAAACTTGGATTGACGCCCCCGATGGGCGTCGTTTCTGGAAGCGGGCCATTATTCGGACAGAGTCGAAAGATTTTATCGACTGGTCGATGCCCCAGTTGACCATTGTCCCTGACGATGGCGATTTGGGACAGATACACGGGGCATCTGTGTTTTATATTCACGGTGTTTATCTTGCCACGTTGCAACGCCTCGATTTTGGTGGTTTCGACCGGGGCGGCACCGGGAACATGCCAGCCGAGTTGGCCTTGAGCAGGGATGGCATCCATTGGCACCGTTTGTTTCAGGATGAAATGTTTCTCCCGGTGACAGGGGATGGTAAAACGTTTGATGCGGGCTGTCTTTGGACCAGTTCAATGCCAATCCATTTGCCAGAGGAAATCCGGTTTTATTACGGCGCCTATCCCGGGTGGAATTCTGATCTGGAAAATGATTCCACTGGCATCGGGCTCGCAATACTCCCGCGCGATCGGTATGCCGCCATTGAGCCAACGAACGGCATCGCTCAAGTCACACTTAAATCAATCCAACTGGGCAACGTTAAACGGGTAACCGTCAACGCGGATGCCACCAATGGAGATGTACGGGTTGAACTCCTAACCGCTGAAGGTTATCGGGTCGCCGGTTATACGAGGGATCAGTCGGTTGTCATCACCGGGAACAACTTATGGCACCCGGTGAATTGGAAGGATAAAGCGATGACCGACCTGGCTGCGGGCCGCTATCAACTACGTCTCCACCTGAAGAATGCGAGGCTGTTTGCCTTGACCATTCAACGTTGAGTGAGTTTCTGCTCAACCGGCCAAAACTGGACGGTTGACGAAACTTGACCAAGCGGATTGACTTGGCCAAGGGGTGTTTCCCGGCCGCGTTCCGTTTTTTGAAGCCATGATCCAGTTTGCCAATCCAAACGCCGACCTGTTTATTCCCGACGACTCCGAGCCAAGCCAGGCGCTCAGCCGGACGACGCACCTTGGCGTCGGTGCGCACCAGGACGACCTTGAGGTGATGGCGCTGCACGGCATCCTCGCCTGCTACAAGCAACCGCAGAAATGGTTCGGCGGCGTGACAGTGACCAACGGTGCCGGCAGTTCGCGAACCAACGAGTATGCCGGCTACACTGACGAGCAGATGCAGGTTGTCCGTGCCGAGGAGCAGCGCAAGTCAGCTGTCGTCGGCGAGTTTGGTTTCGTGGCGCAACTCGGCTACCCAAGCTCGGCGGTGAAGCAGCCGCAAAACTGTGACTACGCCGCTGACTTGCGGACGATCCTTGCGGGGACCAGGCCGCAGGTGGTTTATACGCACAACTTCGCCGATAAACACGACACGCATGTCGCCGTGGTGGTGCCGCTGATCCGGGCATTGCGCGAACTGCCGGAGGACGAGCGGCCGGCGCAGGTTTATGGCGTCGAGGTTTGGCGCGACCTCAACTGGCTGCTCGACGACGAGAAGGTGCTGCTCAATATGGCCAACCGACCGAATCTGGTGCGAGCACTCATCAGCATTTTCGATTCACAGATCACTGGCGGCAAGCGCTACGACCTCGCGCTGGAAGGGCGGCTCCGTTCCAACGCGACGTTCTTCGATTCGCACGCTGTCGATGAAATGAATCTCGCCAGTTATGCAATGGATTTGAAGCCACTCGTGGACGATCCGTCGCTGGACATTGCCGGATATGTTGACGGGTGCATTGAGCGATTCCGGGAGGACGTACGCTCGAGGGTGAGCCGGTTCACCGGCGACTGAGCGGCGGGGTGGCTACTGTGTTTCGCCGCGTGTGACCTGCAGGAACACATCCTCGAGATCCATTTCAACTTCCTCCAACCCAGTAAGTTGCAGTCCACCGTTGACGATGATCGATGCGATCACGCCGCCGTTGGTCTGGCCGTCGGCCAGCGCGACATGGATGTGATCGCTCTGCTCCTCTAGTTCCGCCTCGGCGATTTCGGGACGTTCGTGCAGCAATTCGAGCGCGCGCTCTGGGTTATCCGCCACGCGAAGCCGGTAGCCTGGTTTTTGCGTGAACTGATCCTGGACACCCTGCACCGGTCCGCTGTAAATCAGGCTGCCCTTCTCGATGATCGCGACACGGTTGCAGAGCGACTGCAACTCGCTGAGAATGTGCGACGAGATAAGGATCGTTTTGCCGAGACGCTGTAGCTCCTGCAGGATGGCCATCATCTCGATGCGGGCGCGCGGATCGAGTCCGCTGGCAGGCTCGTCGAGCAGGAGAATCTCAGGGTCGTGCACGAGCACACGTGCGAGGCCGATCCGCTGCTGCATGCCCCGGCTGAGCGCACCGATGAGTGAACCTTTTTTTTCGCTCAGCCCGACGAGCTCGAGCACGTCGTTTATGGTCTGCTCGCGCTTGGCCGCGCCGATGCGGTAACACGCGGCGAAAAAGTCGAGGTACTCCGTGACTTCCATGTCCTTGTACACGCCGAAGAAATCCGGCATGTAGCCAAGGATGCGGCGGACCTGATTCGCCTCGCGTACGACGTCGTGGCCAAGGACGCGCGCGGTGCCGGTCGAGGGCGAGAGAAAAGTCGAGAGAATGCGCAGCGTGGTGGTCTTGCCGGCGCCGTTCGAGCCGATGAAGCCGAAGAGGTCGCCTTGGTTCACGGTGAGGTCGAGCTGGTTCAGCGCAGTGAGGTTGCCGTAGTGGCGCGTGAGTCCAAACGTCTCGACAGCAGCGCTGGAGACAGGCGGCGGCAAGGTGGGTGATTCTTCTGACATAGTTATTGGTTCGTTTGCGCTTGGCCGGGTATTAGTCGGTTTTAGTAAACTCGATCGGGATGCGGTACAGGGTTAGCGCCTGGGCTATCTTGGTTTCAAAAAGTCCCGTGGACGGAATCGGTGCGTGATCTTCCGCCAGCAAAAACAACACAGTACTGCCACGCTGGACGTTGGCGGACAGGTCGAGCCCACCTGAGCTGATGAAGTTGGCAACGAGGGGGCCTGCTTGATTTTCACCAGTTCTGAGAAGCGATGGGAAGGAACATGTGACGATGTTCATTATCGCTGGCTTGATTCGGCTGCTCTCGGTGGCGCCGAAAGCCATGTTTCGAGCATTTACGCGGGTTTGAAATTCTCCGTCTAGACTGATATTTCCAAACTCACCTTCAGCAGTAGGCGACGAACCGGTGCGAATGCTGAGCGTGCGAGTGCTGTGCGGCGGCGACTGCAATTCCAACTCGGTGATTCTGCCGTCCGACAGCAACGCTGCACCGGTGATCGCCCTATCGAGTCCATTCCTGAGGTCCAGCTCATAGTCGGATGATGCGTTTTTGGTGAGGGTCGCCATGACCTCGCCATTGTCCGGGGCGATCCATTCGGAGCAGAGCAGGCGGCTGGTCCAGATTGGTACGCGGGCGCTGGCCTCGATTTTTCCGGGGGCGTGATCAACCCGCAGGGAGGAGGCCGTGTCGCCCCGGTTGGGGCCGACGTACTCGGAGCGGATGGCACTCTGCGCGTATCGTCCGCCGAGCTGGTAGTCGTCGTTGACCGGCGAGTAGATGGACACGTAACTGCGACCGCGCAGAACTTCCTGCTGCCCGGGCAGCACATCGACGATATGCAGTTCGTTCAACTCAAGTTGGCCGGCGCGCAGCTTGTAGCCGATGAAATAAATCAGCAGCGAAAAAATCGCAACGTATGCCGGGAAGGTCAGCCAAGTGAGCATCTGTTTGTTGATGCGCTTTAGCCAGATTCGGTCCACCGGTCCGATGATCACGAGGTAGGCGGCGAGCAGCAG
>CAJWPV010000032.1 GCA_913045395.1 uncultured Verrucomicrobiota bacterium
CTTGGGCGAAGGCGGCGCGGGGTTCTCGTTGGTGTTGAGCTTGATAAGCCCGCGAACCCTTGGCTGCTCGCCTGGCACGTAGCCGTGCAGCTTCCGCACCAACGGACGAACCCGTTGCCCCGGGGAGTTGCCTTTGCGCTTGGCCGTCATGGGCTAGGGTTTAATCGTCGAGCCGAATCTCGGCCGATCGACCGTGTCCATCGAGCCCCTCCATTTCAGCGAAGGTGCGGAGAGTGTCAATCGACTTACTCAGGGCGGGGTGGCTGTATTTCACCAAACTGGTACGGCGCTGGAACTGATCGACGGTCAATCCGGCGAACGAAGCCCCGGCGCCACCGGTCGGCAGTGTGTGACTTGGCCCGGCCATGTAGTCGCCAAGCACGGTTGGTGACCACGGTCCGATGAAGATTGCCCCGGCGGTTAGAATTTCCTTCACGGCCGGCCCGGGGTTGCGGAGCAATAATTCGCAGTGCTCTGGCGCGATACGGTTGGCCAGTGCGATACCGTCTTTGATGGATTTGATATGGATCAGCCAACCGTTTTTTCTGAGCGCTTTCTCGATGAGTTTTCGGCGGGACAACGAGGGGAGTTGGCGCTCGATTTCCCGCTGCACATCGTTGATCAGCTTTTTGGAATTGCTGGCGAGCCAGACGCGTTCGTACCCGGAGCCGTGTTCCGCCTGGGCGAGTAGGTCGGCGGCGGCGAACCTGGGGATTGCCGATGCGTCGGCGAGGATAAACATCTCGCTCGGCCCGGGCAGCAGGTCGATCGCGACGCGGCCGAACAACAGCCGCTTAGCCGCGACGACATAGGCGTTGCCGGGGCCGAATATTTTCTGGACCGGCCGTATGGTTTTCGTGCCACACGCCATCGCGGCGATGGCTTGTGCCCCGCCCACTCGGTACACCTCGGTGGCACCCGCTTGGCCAAGCGCGGCGAGTAGCGCGGGGTTCAGTCGCCCGCCCTTGCCGCACGGTGTGCAGGTGACGATTTCGCGGCAGCCGGCGACCCTGGCCAAGGTGACGGTCATCAGCGCGGTCGATGCCAGCGGCGCGGTGCCGCCCGGTATATATATGCCGACCCGCTGAAAGGGATCGAACTTCTCCCCGACCACACCACCCTGCAAGTTGCATGCTTGCCAGTTTTTGCGCAACGACCGCTTCGCGAAAAAGGCGATGTTAGCCTTGGCAAGGCGGATTGCCTTGCGGGTACGGGTGTCGGTAGAGCGCCAAGCCTGTTCCCGCTCGAGCGGGTCGACACTCAGTTGGCACGGTGTCAGCCTGGCTCCATCGAACTTCTCTGTGAGCCTAAGCAGCGCCTTGTCACCGTGTTGTTCGACTTTGCGGACTATTTCCCGGGTGCGTTGCTCGATGAGCGGGTCAAACAGGCTGGAGGCAGCGATGAGCTTGTTCAGTTTGCCAGGGAAGCCGGAATCCGTATATCGGATCAAATTCATCGGGCGGGAAGATAGGGGGATAAGCTTAGAAAAGTCAAAACAGCGAGGGCCCGGCGTGATTGTCAAGTCAGTTTCTGGTTTGAGGGGAGGGAAAAAATAAATTTAGAGTTTGACGAGACAGGATGGCTTATGTCGTTATGGCCAGTCTGTTTTATTGAGTTCTAGCAATGGCCCGAATATCGAAGAAAAAAAAACCGGTTGTCAGTTCTGCGAAGGCGTCCAAATATGACGCGCACCACAAGGTTATCAACAGTACCTACGGCGACTTTGCCGACCTGCGTCACCAGTTATCTGAATCCAAGGAGGACGTGTCCGAGCGTGCCAAGCTGCTGGTGATCTTTGCGAGTTGCGATGATTCGCAGCGTTCGTGGCTTTTGCTGGAGGATTATTTCAACAAGCTCAACCTGGCTCGCAAGGATTTTAGTCAGGATGATTGGTGGGGCAGTATGGCCAAGATTCAGGGAGACGCGCGGCTCGAAGAGTTGGCTCTTGTGTTCATGAAGTCAGGCCACTCCGTTCCCAATGAGTTGATGCCGTACGCCAATTTTACGCGCTTTGCGCAGGTCGAGCAGGCTGAGAAGGATTATCAACTATTCAAGGGCCTCGAAGAATGGATGTTCCCTCCGTCGCCGTCGCACCTAGATGCCCCCCGTGCCGCGCTGCGGGTGACCGGACGACTTGTTGAAGACAAGGAGCTGCCGGGACTGCATAAGCTCGGGATTGAAATTCATGTCATTCGCCCGCGCACCGGCGACCGCGTCAAGACGCTGGATGATATGGCCGATTTGACGATGCGTGCTGCGCACGAGCAGGAATTGTTCCCGGCTGGTGACTGGTCGTTCATACGCTGGTCTTCCGGGGTCAGGCACGACTATGACACGGAGGCGGAGCTGATCCCGCTGGATGGCGCGGAGTTGCTGAAGTGGCTGGTTCAGTGGGGGAAATCCGACCGAATTGATCTCGAGGGGGAAAAGGATCCGATTGAATTCCTGGGTCGCATCATCGAGATGGAGCCGCACCTGGAAAAGGCAAAGTCCAACCTGTATTTCACCCACGAGGTGATCTTGCCCGGCAGGAAAACATGCAGTATGTCCGAGGTGCGCTTTTTCGCCGGCGAACCGGCGCTGGCGCTGATTGGGAGTGAGGTGTTCCTCCTGCGCAACTCACCCTCACAGGAGGTGTTGGGCAATTGGGCAAAGATGCAAAAGGCCCCAGTTTCCAAACTGACACACCGCCTGCTCACCAAACTGCGCAAAATAAACACAACAAACGGGGTCAACTGGGAGCAGCTCTGCAAAACCCACAAGGCGACACCGCGGTTTGTGTTTGAAATGGCCAACGACACTGTTCGTTTGAAGCTTCTGGCCAAGAGTGAATCAGACAATAGCCTCTGGCAGTGGAACGGTCACGAGTGGGTTCGGCAAAAATCCGGCAAGCAGAAGGCGAACAAGCCTGAGGTGCTCGATGACGACCGGCTGGAGTTGGCCGTCGGGTGGCTTCAACGGCTGGACTGGTTCACCCCGGAACCGGGCCTTTGGGTGGGGGACGCCAACCCGCTTTTCCTTGAAAGTCTGCACGCTGCCTGGCCGGACAAGCCGGAGGCTGAGTACCTCGGCGACGAGGGGTTCAAGCGGCTCTTCCTGCAGCCCAAACGACTCAAGCCCAAGTTGATTGTTCGTGGCAGCGGCATCGATTGGCTCTCCGTCTCCGCAGAGTGGGAGGAGGAGGGGATGAAGTTGACTGACCGCGACCTCCAGCAGCTTGCCGGAGCCAGCGGCAACTTTGTTAATCTTCCGGATGCCGGCTGGGTGCAGCTTGATCAAAAAGCGGTTCAGGACGCACAGGAAGCCATGGCGGACCTTGGCTTGGACGGTTTGTCTGCGGTCGAGCAAAAGATCGGGATCGAGCAGGCCGCCCATCTCGATGGTGACGGCTTGGCCAAGTTCGTCCCATCGGAGGAGCTGGAACAGTTGCGAGGGCGGCTCGATGAGTTCGAGGGGGTTGAGTCTACGGATTTGCCGGATGGGATCTGCGCGGAGATGCGGCCGTACCAACTCGACGGATTCAGTTTTCTCTGCCACTTGGCCAAGCTTAAGCTGGGTGGGATCCTCGCCGATGACATGGGCCTTGGGAAGACGCTCCAAACGCTCGTTTGGCTGAAGTGGTTAAAGACGAGCCGCAGAAAGAATGCCAAGACCAAGCCGACTCTGGTCGTTTGCCCGGCCTCGGTTTTGCACAATTGGCGTCGTGAATCCGAACGGTTTACACCCAGCATGAAGGTGCTGGTCCTGGAGAGCGGCCAGGCGCGACACAATCTTCGCAAACAAATCCCGGACCACGACATCGTGGTCACGAACTACTCCATCCTACGGCGTGATCTCGACGACTTGGCCAAGTTCGCCTTTCGTGCCGTTGTGCTTGATGAGGCGCAGTTCATCAAGAACCCCGGCGCGCAGGTGACTAAGTCGGTTAAGGAGCTCAAGGCCGACCACAAGCTGGCCCTGACCGGCACCCCGATCGAGAACCGAATGCTCGACCTCTGGAGCATCGTTGATTTCGTGCAGCCCAACTACCTCGGTAACCAGGATCATTTCGGCCAGGTGTACGACCTGCGTGGGGCGGAGAAAGACGAGAACGCCGCCCGGATCGCGCGTCGGAAACTCTCCGCCAAGCTGCGACCACTGCTCCTGCGCCGCGTCAAGAAACAGGTCGCTAAGGATTTGCCGGATCGTGTCGAGCAACGACTCGACTGCGAGCTACCCGAGGAGCAGCGTAAACTCTACCTCGCCGAGTTGAAGCGCAGCCGCGAGCAGGTCATGAAGGCGGTCAAGCAGAAGGGAGTCGCCAAGAGCAAGATGCACGTGCTGGCCGCGCTGACCCGTCTGCGGCAGATCTGCTGCCACCCAGGCCTCGTTGGGAGCGACGTAGAGTCTGGCAAGATGGACACACTTTATGAGTTGGTCGAACCGCTGCTTGAGGAGGGTCACAAGGTGCTCGTCTTCAGCCAGTTCGTCCGGATGCTCCAAATCCTCGAGAAACAGTGCGAGGATCGGGAGATGCCGACATACCTGTTGACTGGCGAAACCAAGAACCGTCAGGACGTGGTCACGGCATTTCAGGAGGACGAGTCACCGGCGATTTTCCTGCTAAGCCTTCGGGCGGCCGGCACTGGTCTCAACCTGACTAGCGCCAGTTATGTGGTTATTTATGACCCGTGGTGGAATCCTGCCGTCGAGGCGCAGGCAATCGACCGGACCCATCGCATTGGCCAGACCGCCACCGTGAACGCCTACAAGATGATTTCACCCGGAACCGTCGAGGAGAAAATCTGGGATCTTCAGCAGCAAAAGGCCAAGACGGTTTCCGATGTGCTCGGCGATGATGGTTTTGCCAAGGGCCTGACCACAAACGATCTTGAGTACCTATTCTCGGATTAAGCCGGTGCGCTTGGTTAACCGAACGGCAAAGCGCATTGTTCCCTGTATGCCGTTGTGAGGTTTAATCGCGAACGAACAGTCGTGTCAAAACTTGGTCGACTGAGGGCAGAGAACCTCACACGTGTTTGGCCGCCTAAAGCTTCTCGACGCGAAACTCAGGTTGGCTCCATTTGCCGGCTGGCAGCAACCAGCGGAAAATCACACCGCCTTCGCGGTGACCGGCGGTGTCGAGTTGGTTTGGTTCGTCCAGATCTCGATGCGCCACGACGATGCGGAATGAGCCGTCCGTCTCCAGTTTCACCTGCGAATGGTTCAGGATGATTTGCCGGTTTACAAAATCACGCGACTCAAGCCAGCGGCTGCACAACTGCACCGACCAATAGCGGCACTCGGGTGCTCGCCCCTCCATGACGAGCGCCTCGTCTTCCTCCAGTTTATACCAACCACCGACGTACTCGTTGTCGGGCGTGGGGAACAGGCTGTTGAGCCCCTCCACTGTGCTGTTGATACCCACTGTGTTGGGCTGTTTCATCCACGCCTCTGAGGCCAGTTGCGTGGACTTGAATGTGCGCGACACGCTCTGGCTCAGGGCCCGCAAACGGTGGGTGACTCCCTCCACCGTCGGTGCAGGTGGCGGCGCAATGTCATCGAGCAATTCGATGTTCAGTTCTGCTGGTTTTTTGCGGATATCGGTGAAGTACTGGCGCGTCACCAGCGTACTGGCGACGTTGTCCAGTTGGACCCAGTTTTGCACGCCGTCGGGCCGCTCGGCGGAGAGCACCAATTCGAACCGGCCGTTGTCGTCAAACTCCATCTCGCCATCGCACAGATTGGCGAGGATGCAGTTGGTCCGGCCGCGCAGGCCGTACAGGCAGAAGGCCAGGTACAACTCCTCTCCACGCTGGCCGTGGATTCGATAGCGCAGGGCCGGGTTCAGGGTGGCCCGGTGGTACAATGTATCCGGATTGTCCACAAAAAATTTCCGGATCGGCGACATGATCTGCACGAGGCTCGGCGCGTCTGCTTCCTGTTCCACCTGAAATTCCGTCATGGCGACTAGGATGCGCATGAGGAAACGGTAGCCCTCGGCGCGTTCCGAGGGGTCGCGTCCCTCGCTCAATGCGTCCACCTGTCCCGCCGCATTGGTGAGTTGCGCGGTCAGCATCGCCCATGCCTTTGCTAGTTCGTCGTCGTTCATTTTTCTATTCCTTTAAAGTCGCGTCGTACAGCCTCTGCCTCCAACCCGAACTCCTCGATTGAGTAGCGGTGTGGACCGTGTTTGTGCTGCCGGTTGCCGGCTAGCCATAGCTTCATCCTGTTTTCAAACGGATCAGAATATTCATAACCGTGGTGCACATAAATCCGATGAACGGTGCCGATGGGGTCTGCCACGAGGTCGTTGTATTGCACGTCGAGAAATTGTTCCGCATTGGAGGCGGAGCGAACTTTAGCCGAGCGTCTTCCAACTTCGAGTAGACGCTGATGCCAATGCGTTCCGATGAGTTCCTTGTCGACGAGGTCGCTGGCTGCGCTTCGCGTGATCTCGCACAAGCTGCAGATGCTTGGCAGGACACTCTCTGCGCTGCGGTGGGTCTGTACGATTCGCGCATCCGGGAAGACGCTTAATAGGCCACTCAACCCTGACAGATGGCGCGGTGCCTTGCAGACCCAGTGGCTGCCCCGGCATTTCCAGCTGAGCATCTGGAGTTGGCGGCGGTAATAGAGGTACCATACGGGCTCAGCCTCATGTTCGGCAAGCCAACGGGAGTAACTCGGGATATTCGCCCTCAACTCGAAAATAAAATCTGCGAACGTGTGTTCGATGAGCCACAGGCATTCTTCCGGCCCTGTGGCATTTAGCTTGTGTGCGCTGGCCAGGAGGGGTGCGATTTTTTCAAAACTGGTGACAAATTCTTCCGTTTGCGCAATCCGCGAATCGTTGTCCAGTGACTCCGGTGCCGGCGCGGGGTGTAATCCCTCCCACAGCCTGAGCCAGCGTGAGGCCGGGTCGCAGGCGAGCAGGTTGTGCAGCAGCGTCGTGCCGCTTCGGGGGAAGCCCAGGATGTACAGCGGCCGTTCGATCGGCGTCTGCGCCATCTCCGGGTGCGTGGCAAATGCCTCCTCGGTTAGCAAGCGGTTCGTAAGCAGCCGCAGGATGGTGCGCTGCATCAGGATTACGCCCAAGGTATTGAGGCGTGCCTCGTCCTGTAGTGACTGGAGCAGGATGTTGTACGGCTCGCGGTATGAATCATCACCAAAGTCCGACAGGCCGGTTTGTGCTGCTGCTTTCTCAAGCAGAGCTTCAGCGTTCAAGGCGATGTCTGGGGAGAGTCTGGGCATTGTGGCGGGGTTGAAAAGTGGATCAGCGAACGTAGAGCGTACCGCCATCCACGGGGAAAGGGCAGCCAGTGATGAAGGATGCCTCGTCGCTGCAGAGGAAAACCGCCATCGCGGCGACTTCCTCCGGCTTACCCATGCGACCAATTGGCTGGTAGTCCGCAAGCTTTTTAAACATCTCCGCCTGGTTATCAGGGTAATTTTCCGCGATGAATCCATCGACGAACGGCGTGTGGATGCGGCCCGGCAGAATGGCATTGCAGCGGATGTTGTCGTGCAGGTGATCCTTGGCCACCGAGTAGGTCATTGCTAGCACACCTCCCTTGCTGGTGCTGTACGCAAGCCGATCGTTGATGGCCATTGTCGCCACCGTCGAAGCGATGTTGACAATCGCGCCTCCGCCGCTGTTGAGCATCTGTCGAACGCCGCCCTTGAGGCAATTGAATACGCCTTTCAGGTTGACGCTCATCACGTGGTCAAAATCTTCCTCACTGGTGTTTGTTATGTTGCCGACGTGCGCGATGCCGGCGTTGTTGACGAGGCAATCGAGCCCGCCGCGGTCTCTGCCAAGTTGGTTGAAGAGTTCCTGCACTTGGACGTGATTCGAAACGTCGCACTTGATGCTTTCCGCTTGGCCACCGGTGGAGCGGATTTGCTCGACTGTCTCCTCGGCCGTATGGTCGTTGACATCAAGCACATTGACGAACGCGCCCTGCCTGGCCAAGGCGATGGCTATCGCCTGGCCGATTCCCGATCCCGCACCGGTCACGACGGCAGTCTTTCCCATAAGGCTGAACATGCACGCCAATGTCAACGAGACCGCCGGGCTTAGCAAGTTTGAACGCACGGCAAGGTGCTCTCCAAAGAAACCTCTGTGCTGGCAAACACGGAGGAATGCTTTTACGCTTGGCCAGGCGGATGAGTGATTCCAGAAAAGAAATCAGACGGCTTCGCAGTGAGGAGTGGTTCAACAATCCGGCGCATCCGGACAACACGGTCATTTACATCGAGCGTTTCCTGAACTACGGCATCACCCCGGAGGAGTTGCGCGCTGGAAAGCCGATCATCGGCATCGCCCAAGTCGGTAGCGACATTACCCCGTGCAATCGTGGCCACATTGAGACAGCCGAGCGCGTGAAGGCCGGCATCCGCGATGCCGGCGGCATTCCGTTTGTGTTCCCGGTACACCCGATTCAGGAGAGTTGCCGCCGACCCGCTGCTGCGTTGGATCGCAACCTGGCCTACCTTGGACTTGTCGAGGTGCTGCATGGCTATCCGTTCGACGGTGTGGTGTTGACGACCGGTTGCGACAAGACCACGCCGGCATGCCTGATGGCGGCGTCAACGATGAACCTGCCGGCGATAGTGCAGTCGGGCGGACCGATGCTTGACGGATGGTACAATGGCGAGTTGGCCGGATCCGGGACGATGGTTTGGGAAGGACGCAAGCAGATGTCCGAGGGCAAAATCACCGTCGAGGAGTATCTTGCCCAAGTGGCTGCCTCCACCCAGAGTGTGGGACACTGCAATACGATGGGGACGGCGCTCTCGATGAATTCGCTTGCCGAGGCGCTGGGCATGTCGCTTCCCGGCTGCGCGGCGATCCCGGCTGCGTACCGTGAACGCGGGCAAATGGCGTACCGCACCGGCAAGCGCATTGTCGATATGGTTCACGAGGGGTTGACGCCAAGCCGGGTGATGACCCGTGAGGCGTTTGAAAATGCCATCGTCGTTAACACGGCCATCGGCGGTTCCACGAATTGCCCCGTTCACCTGGGTGCCATCGCGCGGCACCTAGGGGTCGAACTGAGTCTGCAGGACTGGCAGGACATCGGTTACGACGTGCCGTTGCTCGTCAACTGCCAACCGGCCGGCAAGTACCTTGGGGAGGCGGTTCATCGCGCGGGCGGGGTCCC
>CAJWPV010000033.1 GCA_913045395.1 uncultured Verrucomicrobiota bacterium
TGAAATACCATTCGCCAGCGCGGCTCTCCTCCTCCCAGCCGTCGCCGAGGTCTGTGTTGTGGCAGATGATGACCATCAGCCGGCCGTCGTCGTCGTAAACCCCGCGATAGTGCGGCGTCTCCGCGTCCCAGCGCTCCCAAGTGATGCCGTGGGACGCGCCTTGAATCGCCGTACCGGGATTGGGCACCTGCGGTTTTTCCTTGAGCGGAAAAACGCACTGGAACACCTCGTGCTCAAGCGGCAACTCGACAATTTCACGCGTCGGGAACACACGCCGAAACTCGCGCTCAAAATTTTGCCACTCCTCCTCACCCCAAAAATCATCCACCATTAGGAAGCCGCCGGTCAGTAGGTATTTCCGCAGCGCCTTGACCTCGTCGCCGCTGAAGGTCAGTTCACCGGGCTCGATGATGTAAATAAACGGGTAGTGAAATAGCTTGTCCTCGGTCAGGTTAAGCACCGTGCCTTCCGGATCGACCTTGAGCGCGGTGAGCTGCTGCAGACGGAATGACATGTTCAGATCGCTCTCGGGATAATCGATTGACCACTTGCCTCGGCCACGCCAACTGCCTCCCCACGAGTCGTACTGGATGCGGGCGAAGGTGAATGTGTCGTTGGGCAGTTCCTCGTCGCGGCCCCAGTTTTCCACGCCGCCGCGTTTGTCGCGTTCACCTCGACGCCAATCGTGCTGGCTCCACGCCACGAGCGTGACAAGCGTTAGCGCGGCGATCACCAGGCCAAGGCCAAGCCAGCGAGAGGGTTTCCGGAAGGAATTCATTGTGCCTTGGCTTCAACAGCGGTCGAATCCGGCTTGGCCAGGCGGATGAGCAGTTTCTGCGCGGCGCGAAACCGTGGCGCGTCCTCGAGCGCCTGCAGCACGTGGCGCCTGGCCTCCTCCGTCGCCGTGTCAGCCAGTGCTGTGGCCAGGCGGAAATGCAGATCCACCGGATCGGCTGGATCGAGCAATAGCAGGCGCCTAAGCGGCCGAATGGTGTCGGCATGCCTGCCGGTTTGCTGCGCGGTGAGCGCCATGAATCGATGGCCGATGGGTGAAAGTGGGTTGGCCGAAAAGAAACGCTTGGCTAGACGATCGACCGCCGACCAGTTTTCTCGCTCGGAGTGGATCTCCATCAACCGCCCGTAAAGTTTTGTCGCTGCGTCCTCAATGGCGGCCCATTGCTCGAGGACAGCGAGCTCGTCCTCCGCCTGGCCAAGCTCGCGGTGCGCCCGGGCGAGCATGCCGTAGGGCGAGCCAACGCCGCGCTGTCTCGGGTGGAGCTTGATCGATCTCTCGAGCAGCGGGATTGCCTCGAGGAAGTTCTCCTCCTCGACGAGGTTGGCGCAGGTGGTGTTGAGCGCCCAGATGTTGTTTGGGTTGGCCTCGAGCCAATCGACGATGGCGTTTTTGTCGAGCGGATTGACCTCAAGCGGACTCGGCTTGGCCAAGTCCGCCTCAGGGGCGAACGCCTTGGCTAAGCCGATGGCAAACGCGGTGAACCCTTCCTGAAGCTTGGCCAAGGGGGCGGCGTGCTGCTCGATGGCGATGTTGATGAACACGCCCTGACCAAGGTCGTGCAGAATGTTGCTGATACACGCCTCACCGAAATTTTTAACGAGATACTCAACCACGAGCGATGACTGGTAATAGGCGAACTGCATATGCTCCGGGCTCTTGGGCACGAGAAAGGCCATGCTTAGCCGCTCGATCGGTGTCATCTCGCCGTCGAGGATGAAGTTGCGGTACTCCGGCGTCATTTGCTCGCCCCACGAGCTATGCCTCAGCCGCTCCTCGTAAACGGAGATGCCCTCGCTGAACCAGCGCGGCATTTTGTTGCGCGTCTTTTGCAGGGTGATGACGTGGCAGTACTCGTGCCAGAGTAACGACTGCCAGTTCTGCTGGAAGCCAACGAGCGACTTGGGGCTATTGGCGGTGATGAGTCTGCCGAAGCAGACCCCCATGTATCCGTCGCCGCCCGGGATTCCGAATGTCCGCACGGCAAAATCCTTTTTCTCGGGGAAAATCTCGACGATCACCGGGCCCTCAATCTGGGTGTCGTATTTTTTTGAGAACAACCCACGGGCCTCGGTGAGCAGATCGATCGCCTCGTCGCCGTACAGCGCCGCCTCGTCGCGGGTCATCCGCAGCAGGAAGCCGTTGCGGTCGATCGTCACGTACTTTTTCAGCGAGTCGTGAAGAGTGAGCAGGTTGAACGTGGTCACGTCGTAGCCATCGGCATCGTGCGCCTCCTCAGCCAGTTTCCACCCTTCCTCATCCTGGCCAAGCCGCAGCAAATCCTGCGCGAGTTGCGTCTTGGCCGGGATATAATCCTTGCTGAAAGCCAGTGCCTGCCGCTGATGCGCCGCGCCCTCGGTGAAGAGGTATTTCGATGAAAGCTTTTTCCCGATCTCGTGATCCACCAGCGGGTTGGTCTTCCAATATTTCAAGCCGCTCTTGCGAGCCGTCCTGGCTTTGTCCGGCTCGTTGCGGACGGTGTGGATGGCGGCCTGCAGCGCCCAACTCCCAGCGTGGTGCGGGTTGATTTTGAAGATGGCCTTCAGGATGCCTTTGGCCGTTTCATACTGCTCGGCATCGACCTGGTTGTGCGCCTGCAACAGCAGCGACGGGATATGGTCGGGATTGGTGAACATCGCCGTATGCAGCGGTTCCTCCATTTGCGACGGGTCGCTCTCGGCGTATGCCTTGGCCAGGCCGTACAGCAGGTCGGCATCCTCGGGATAATGCCCGATCGCCCTCGTAAACGTCCTGCCGGCCAACTTGAAGTCGCGCTTGGCCAGGGCCAGTTCGCCGGTGGCCAACAGCGCTTCCCGATTGTTGGGAGTCGACTTGAGCACACGGTCGAACAGGTTCTCCTTGACTTGCTTGGGGTCGGAAACGGCGGCCTTGAGCAGCGCGCGCCCTATGAAAACAAGCGTGTTCTCGTCGCTGATGGCCCGTTGCCCATTGAGGAACTGCATGATGATCTGCAGCATTTGGCCTGACTGCTGGGTATCGCCGGTGGCCTCGTAGGCGAGATGAAACAACCAAAGCGCCTCGGCATTGTATCGGTAACGGTAATCCTCCAGCAATTGGGTGGCAAACCGCTTGGCTTCAGGGTACTGGCCGGTGGCCAACCGCGCCCGGAGCAGCAACAACCGCCAGCCGCTGTCGTACTCGTCGGCAGCGATAGCCTCCTCGCTAGCCTTAATGGCCTTGGCGTACTCACCGGTGGCATACAGTTGGCGCGCCTCCTTCAATGTACCTGCCTGCGCTTGGCCAAGCGCGAGGCAAACCAGCGCCGTAAGCGCTAAAAATCGAAATGTGGGACGCATTGAACCGGCAACCTTGATCATACGGACGAAGGGCGGGTTAAGTTACTGTTGCCGTGAAAAAAACGGATCACCGGATGACCGGCATCGTCCGTTTGAAGCCCCGTTTCTTCAAGACAAATCGCCGGGTGCATGTCGCGACGCGGTTTTCGCCGAGGCAACCGGCAACTTCCAATTAATTTGGTAGACCACCTCGCTTGGCCAAGCAAAACACCGTCCCATCGAGATTTCTTTAAAAAACCTTGATTTGTCGGGTGTTGAACACGGAGAGTCGGCACGTGGACCAGCCGGATCGATTACGTGAACTCTTTCGAATGCAAAATTCACTCAATGAGCGAATCGGCGTGCAGACCGACGGGATGAGCGACCAGCAGAAAACCGAGTGGGTGCTCAACTACTGCCGTGCCATGAGCCAGGAAATCGCCGAATTGACCGACAGCGTGCCGTGGAAGTGGTGGGCCAAATACCAGAAACTTGACGAGCAAAACGCTCGTGTCGAGGTTGTCGATTTGTTCCATTTCCTCATCAGCCTAGCCCAGGTACTCGGCATGAGCGCCGATGATGTCTTCGCGGCATACGTGAAGAAAAACGAGGTCAACTTCCAGCGACAAGACAGCGGCTACACCGAGAAGGACGAGGCCGATTCGAGACACATTTAAGGCCGTCACCCGCCCCATGAGCGATCCCAGCACAGACATCGCCAAGGTGCTGGTTTCCGAGGAGGAAATCCGGCGGCGCGTCCGGAAGTTGGCGGCGCAAGTGCAGTCGGACTTCAACGGGTGCGACCTCGTGGTTGTCGGGTTGCTCACCGGGACACTAATGTTCCTGGCCGACCTCGTGCGTGAAATCGACCTGCCGCTGCGGCTCGACTTCATCGGCGTGTCCAGCTACCGCGACGGCACCGAGTCGCATGAACTGGTGTTCACCAAGGAATTGAAACTCGACGTCGCCGGGCGAGACGTGCTGCTCGTGGACGACATCCTCGATACCGGAAAAACCCTCCGCGCCGTCATCGACAAACTCACCGGAATGGCCCCGCGCCGGGTCCGCACCTGTGTCTTGCTCTCAAAAAAGGCTCGTCGCAAATATGACATTCCTGCCGATTACGTCGGCTTCGAAATACCGGATGAGTTCGTTGTCGGCTACGGCCTTGATTACGCGGAAAAATACCGCAACCTCCCGCATATTGGCGTACTGAAAAAAATAGCGGTTAGCGGCGAGCTGTGAGTAGTGAGCAGATGATTATCGCCGTTCAATTCTGGTCTTACTTCGCCGACTTTGCCGGTTGCAAAAAAACGGAGATCGAAATCGAAAACGGAACCACACTGGCCAAGCTGCACGAACGGGTATGCGAACAGTTTCCAAAACTTGCAGAGGCAAAAAACAGCACGCTCAAAGCCGTCGGAGTGAATTATCAGGATGACGAATTTATGCTTAGTGACGGCGATGAGGTGTCCTTTTTTCCGCCGGTCCAGGGTGGTTGACTGATGAAGACGGAACTGACCATTTCAATTGATGCAATTGACGAGGCCGCCTTGGTCAAGCGGCGCGAAATAGGAGACGGCATGGGAGCGGTGGTTTGCTTCTCGGGCGTAGTACGCGGGAGAGAAGGCGATGCATCGATCACCGCGATCGATTATGAGGCCCACGAGGAAATGGCCCGCCACCAGTTCGGGTTGATTTTCGACGCCATTGAACAGCGGTGGCCGGTCGATTCGGTGCGCGTGGTTCATCGACTCGGCTTGGTGCCAGTGAACGAGCCATCGTTGTGGGTGGAGGTGACCGCAGCGCACCGCGCGGAGGCGTTCGCCGCCTGCCAATTCCTCATCGAAGAGATGAAACAGAAGGTTCCGATCTGGAAAAAACCACTGCCGGCCTAGCCCAGAAGATCGCGAGCCCAGTCGAGGGCTTGTTCGCGGGTGGTGAGTTCGCCGGCGAGTTGGCGGTTGCGGATGTCGCTGAGCAGCTTGCCCAGTTCCGATCCCGGCGCTTGGCCAAGCGCAATCAGGTCGTCGCCGTCAATCAGCGGTTTTTGCAGCTCCGGCTGGTCTTGGAACTCGGCAAACGTGGCCTCCAAAAACTCGAAATTGTCGAGTTTGCCGGTAGAGGCGAGACTGTCGAGCCGGTGCAACGCCAGCTCGACTGGGAAGGTCGCTCGGAGGAACAATTTTCGCAACGTGGCGGGTCGCATTTGTTGCGCGTCCTTCAACTGCATGTGATGGCGCACACAGGTTCTCACCGCAGCGCTCTCGGCCTTGGGGAAGCGCAGGCGGTTCATGATTTCCAGCGTCATGACGGCTCCGACTTTTTCATGGCCCAAAAAACGGATGCGCCCCTCCGCTTCCCGGGTAAAGGTCGCCGGCTTGGCGATATCGTGCATCAGCACCGACCAGATGAGTGTCGTGCCGGCATCGGCGGGAAGATGGCCAAGCATCAACCGAATATGCCGGAAGACATCACCCTCGGGATGGTATTTCGTCGGCTGCTCGCAGCCGACGAAAGCGGCCAGCTCCGGCAGCACCTCAGGCAGCAACCGGCTCTCGTGCAACAGGTCGAGACCGCATGCGGCGTGCGGTGGCCGGAACAATTTCAGCAGTTCGTCACGGATGCGCTCGGCACTCACTTCACCTATAGCAGCTGCATTTTGCTGTACGGCGGCAAATGTCCCCGGCTCGATCTCGAAGCCAAGTTGCGCGGCGAAGCGCACGGTGCGGAGCAGTCGCAGCCGGTCCTCGCCGAAACGCTCCGCCGGATCGCCGATGGTGCGTATGCGCCGGGTCTCGAGGTCGGCCTCGCCGCCGACCCAGTCGTGCAGTTCGTCGGCGAGTGGATCGTAAAACAGGCCGTTGATGGTGAAGTCACGCCGCAAGGCATCCTCGCGCGCGTTGGTAAAGCGCACGCTGCCCGGACGCCGGCCGTCGGTGTAACCGCCCTCGGCACGGAAGGTGGCCACCTGATACTCGTGACCGTCCTCAAGCACCATCATGACGCCGAACTGTTTGCCAACCGGAATGGTTTTGTGGAACAACCTCTCGATCTCATCCGGCGTGGCGTCGGTGGCGATGTCGTAGTCGCTCGGCGCTTGGCCAAGTCGGGCGTCCCGCACGCAGCCGCCCACCCAATACGCCTCAAACCCAGCCTTGACCAAGCGCTTGGCCAAGCCGAGCGCGCCGGCCTTGAGGCTGTCGGCGTAGGAGTTGAAGGTGTCGGGCATGGCGGGGCGGCATCGGCCGATGGCCCAGTTTTCCCTGAAAACCAACCTCAATCAAGCCGCAGAGGATGCCAACGGCGGTGCCAGTGAACCGTTTTCCGTAAATGCCTTTCCCGAGTTCGGAGCCTCGATTACCCTTCCGCGCGTGCTGGATCGGCGCAAAACCGGCGAGAAAATGCTGCAAGGCATCCCCGTGTCGCAGGGGGTGAGCCGCAGCCAGGTCGTGGTGTTGGACCGCACGCGTATCGACCCGGCAAAGTCGGGCATCCTCGAGTCTGAATTGGCCGGGGAGGAGGATCGGCTCCAGGCGTCCCTGGCGGAGACGCGCCGGCAAATCCTCGCCATGCAGGAGCGGCTGCGCGAGGCGATGGGTACTGAGGAAGCGCAGATTTTCGAAGCGCACCTGCTGGTGCTGGAGGACCCGATGCTGCTCAAGGAGGTGTCGCAATTCATCCGGGAGAACTTGGTTACCGCTGAATTCGCGTTTCACGAGGCCTCGGAAAAGTACGCCGAGGCGCTGGGCAAGGTGGACGACGCCTACCTGAGCGAACGGGCCGCCGACATCCGCGACGTGACGCAGCGTGTGCTGGCCAACCTGATGAGCCAGCCGCCATGTACCGGCCTCGCCGACCTGACCGAGCCGTGCATTGTGGTGGCTCATGATCTGACGCCCTCCGACACGGCGATGTTGGACCCGACGAAGGTGCTGGGATTCATCACGGAAGTCGGCAGCCGCACGTCACACACCGCCATCCTCGCACGGTCGCTGCGCATCCCGGCGGTACTCGGACTGGGCGAGGCGATCAGCGAGTTGCACACAGGCCAGTCTGTGCTGCTCGACGGTTTCAATGGATTTGTCGTCATAGACCCCTCGAAGCAGATGCTGTTCGAGTACGGCCAACTGGTCGAACGGCAGACCTCGATCGAGGAGAGCCTCGAGGTCATCCACGACGACGCGGCCGAGACGAGGGACGGCCACCGGATCATCCTCTCGTCCAACATCGAGCGTGCGGCCGATGTCGAGAGCGTCCTGCAATCCGGCGCGACCGGCGTCGGCCTGTTCCGCACCGAGTTTTTGTTCATCAACCGGCGCGACCTGCCGAACGAGGAGGAACAGTTTGCAGCCTACCGCCACGTGACAGAGTCGCTCGCGCCTGACCCGGTGATCATCCGCACGCTTGATCTCGGCGGCGACAAGCTGCTCTCCCACGTGAACGTGGCGGCGGAGATGAATCCGTTTCTCGGCTGGCGCGCCATCCGGCTGTGCCTCGAGGAGAAGGACCTGTTCAGAACACAGCTACGCGCCATCCTGCGGGCGAGTGCCTATGGCAACCTGAAAATCATGTACCCAATGGTCTCCGGCGTGGAGGAACTCGAGGCCGCCAACGTGTTGCTCGACGAATGCCGTGAGCAGCTTCGCGCTGAGGATGTGGCCTTTGCCGACGCCGTTGAGATCGGGGTGATGATCGAGACGCCGTCCGCAGCGATGATCGCCGACAGCCTCGCCAAGCGCGTGCAGTTTTTCAGTATCGGCACCAACGACCTTATCCAGTACACGCTAGCAGTGGACCGGTTGAACGAGAAGATCGCACACCTCTACGAGCCAACACACCCCGGTATCCTGCGCTTGATTAAGGCAACGGTGGACGCCGGACAGGCGCACGGCATCTGGACCGGTGTCTGCGGCGAGATGGCTGGCGACGTGGCCGCCGTGCCGCTGTTGCTGGGACTGGGCGTGACCGAGTTGAGCGTGACCCCCTCGATGGTGCCGCGTGTGAAGATGCTCATCCGCAGTATCGAGATGTCGCAGGCGCGGGAGTTGGCGGAGTTCGCGCTGGACAGCGATTCGCCGAAGGAAATCCTCGCGCGTGCCGAGGCCCTGGCCAAGGCGGCGGTGCCAAGTTTTTTTGAGGAGTTGACTGGCTAACCTGCCACGGCATCACGGTTGCCACGCCTTGAACCCAGGCAGGCGACGCACATCCGTGAAGCGCGGATCTTTCACCACCCGGTCGTGAATGTTGTCCGCCGTCGCGTTGGTTGCCCGGCGCTGCTTGTCGAGCGTAAGCGCCCTGGCCAGGCTGGCCCACGAATCCTCCGTTCGGTCCCGCTGCGCGGCCTGCACCGCAGCCAGATCGTACCAGCCCTCGGGGCTTTCCGGCATCTTGCGGGTGAGCACCACCAGCGCCGCCTCCAGTTGTTTCTGGCTGCCGAGCTGGTTGAAAAACTGGGCGGCCATCAACAGGTTGGTCGTGTTGATCGACGGCTGCTGAATGGCCTGCGCCAGCACATCGACTCCCCTTTGCGCTTGACCAAGCTGCACGTGCGTTGTCGCCAGAGCAAGGGCAAGGTCAAAGTTTCCCGGCTCATTAGCCAGCTTGGCCTCAAGTTGCATTAGCCCCTCTTGGGCGATCCTGTTTTGCTGCTCGGCTTTCACCCCTTGGCCAAGGTTTTGATAGACCGCCGCGACGGTGAAACGGGTGCTGATCTCAAGGCCGGGCTGCTGCACCAGCGAGTCGATCAACTTGAGCGCTTGGTCGTTCTGCTTGAGGCGTAGGTAGATCGTGGCTAGTTCGAGCGTGACCTTGGGATCGGCGGGGTTGGCCTG
>CAJWPV010000034.1 GCA_913045395.1 uncultured Verrucomicrobiota bacterium
TTGTCCTTGCTCCGAATCCAGTAGTTGCGACCCCCTTCCGGTGCCTTGTTTTTCTCGTGCCATTCCTTTAGGACTGGATTCGCCGAGGTCATCTGCTCTAGGTAATCGGCGGGAAAGTCGAGCGGCGTCGGCCACGAGGCATGCCAGTAGCCAGCCTGGAAACTGACGAGGAGATCACCGTTCTGAAGGCAAACGACCTTCGGCCAACCACAAAACCCTCCAAAGCCCTGGAAATAGTCCGGCGTATTCACGGTGGGAGATACAAGGACCTTGCGGAACTTGTCATAAACCTGAGCCGTTTCCGCACCGACCGGAGCCAAATCTCCGACCACTAGAAAAAGCAGATAAATGAAATTTGATCGGACCTTGTTTTTTTTCATTGGGATTCTGGGAGATAAAACAATGGCCGACAGCAGGAATGCAAAATGCCGGCCTGACATAACCAAGAGGAAACAAAAAAATCAGATTCCTGTCCAAATAAGCGACTCATTGTTAGAAATATCAGATTTAGCGCTCACCAGGTTCTATCCATATTAATTGCCTTTTGCCAAGTGGCGGAACTGCTCCAACACGGCCCAGAGGTTGACAGGATTGAAGGTACCACCGTAGCCAATATACTCAGCATGCCCGTCGGCAAATGAATAGTTAGACCCCCCTCTGTTGCCCTCTTCCCGGGCTTGGCTATTGCGGTTGTGCATGTTCCAGACCAGTTCCTGCCAGGCGTTGCCTTCCCCTTCCATAAAATCCATGAAGAAATGGGCGCTGTCGGCATTTTTCTCTCCGTAAACAATGGTCCCAGCCGGTTCATCAAGGTCCGTTTCGCGGATAGCCTTGTCGAACAGAATCTGGTCATTGAATGGCATGCGCTTGGGGGCGAGGAAAAAATCATTCCATCCGTTGATCATGTAGCTTCGCGGAGCCACATCCGCCGGGTGAACCTGACGGGTACCCGACGCCGGCGGCGGTATTTTGCGGTCACTTGGGCAAACCAAAAGTCCAATGTTTGAATAGTATCGCAACAGGCGACCCGGCCAGCATGGATGGCCTTGATCCATTCCCCGAGTTCGGGGCGGATAGGCTCCATCGGTATCATCGGCGTAGAGGATGGTAGAGGTGATGATCTGCCGATGATTGTTCAGGCAGGAAGCCTTCAGGCTCGATTCCCTGGCCCTACCCAGCACGGGAAGCAACAATGCCGCCAGAATGGCAATGATGGCAATCACCACCAACAACTCCACCAGGGTGAATGCGCATCTCGTGGCGGAATTCTTTCCAACTGACCGCTCTTTTTGTTGTCGTCCTGAAGAAGAGGTCACCGGCTTCATTGGACTAGGGGATGTCATCATCACCCGGGTCGATTCGAGGTTGGCGATGCAGAAGGCAGGCACGGATGGTGTTGTAGGGCTTCATGTCCTTGATAAGCGCAATGGCGGTCGTTTCATCCACCATCTCCACGATGGTGTACCATCCCCAATTGGATTTGGGCTTTTCTGTCGGCCACAGCATGTTTGCATACCAACTCCTACCCGCGTCACTGCTGAGGGCAAGCCTAGGGGGGCGATGATATCCACAGAGCAACACATTGTCGGGAAGCTGCACCACTGATCCATGCGATCCAGGTAGGGTCTCGACCGGGCTGGACCACGTCCTACCTCCATCCCAGCTATTAACTCGGCAAAGACCAGTCCTCTCGCCACGGGGTTCGCCGGGGATGATGTCTGATACACGATCCTCGGTACGCAGCAAACCCACCAGGCCACCGTTGTCCAGCTTGGCCACCGCGGGCTCACTAAAAATCATCATGTTGCTGGAGTTCCCATGACCGATGATCGAGAAACTCCAGGTCGCCCCTTTATCACTGCTGAGCAACACCGCCGAACTCAGCCACTTGGGCTCGAGATAACCGGCCACCGGGACCACGAGTGTTCCATCATCGAGTTCCAGCAATCGTCCACCGGTCCACACCCACGCGTTAGCCAAGCGCGAGGCGTCAATCGCGTTTCCTGCCGTCCAGTTCCTGCCCTGGTCGCGACTGTAGGCCAAGCGGAGGGGCTTCTCGGATACCGCCATCAGGCGACCATCGCGGCGGACACCCAGGGTGCTGATTGTCCGAACCCCATCCTGCAAAATCCCCACGTAAGGCTTGGACCAGGTTTTCCCGCCGTCAGCGGACTGGATGAAAACCGGCCTGTCTCCGCCAGGCACCACCAGTGCAACTAGGGTTCCATCCAGCATGCGCACAAGACATGGGACCACGTGATATCTCTCTTCCTGACTCGCTGGTGGGCCCTGATAGATTAGCCTCGGCTTGGTGGGCTTCCACTCCACCTCCTGCACCTTGGAATCCGAGTAGCGCAAAAACAGCTCATAGTCCTTTTCGCCTTCCGCAAAAACCAAAGATTCCAAGCCGGCATTGCATAGAAACAGGATTATAGGCATTCCCCGGGAGCCAAACGTCGCTTTTAAATTTTCCATGATGTTTCGACAGGAATGAGGACTACCGGTCATAGATTTCATTTTCATCATTTTTCTCCTTTGGCCGCCCAAAGCATGACCGGGCCCGTGATGCCGCCGGTGCCCAGTTCGCTCAACTGGCGATTACTGATCTTCACGACAATCAGGTTCGGCTGACCAAACCGGATTGCCTCTGTAGCGTCAAACTCCCAGGGTCTACCGATAGGGGCGAGACCGCTCTCAATCAGTTTGATTTCCCTTCCGTTGATCCAGGCCTTGGCCGACTCATCGACTCCCCCTAGCCAAAGCCGGATTGAACGACCACGAAACGCTGGGTCGACTGTTGCCGACGTGCGGTACCACGCCGGGGCCTTGTAGTAACGCAGACCCTGATTGGACCACGACTGAGACCAGGTTTTCAGCGGCCGCCAAGAACCGGCACCGATCCCAGGTTTCCAAAAACCCAAGGCCTCCCCGCCATCAAATGGATCGAGCATGAAGAGCCACTCGTCCGGAAGCTTCGCAACAATTTCATTGCCGTTGGTGATGCGTTCGTAGCCACTCTGAACAGTTGTATTCCAAAAACGCCTGATGAAAGCGGACCCATAGCGCCTGCTCAACAGCACCGGTTCATGCTCGAATGCCTCGGGAACGATTTGACCGAGGATCTTGTCTCGATGTTCCTTAGCCATGCTGAAATCGAAGGAGTTTACCGCACTCATCATTCTGAGGTGTTCAACACCAAAATCGAAACCCACCCGCGTCATGTGAACACGCCGAGCAAAAATGGATTCATCAGACACAGCCTGCTCGGCGCTTTGGAGTGACGATTCCAGTTTTAACATGACTCGGGGGGTGAGAATATAGGGAATATCGAAGACATTGCCGGTGTGGTAGTCGGCCTCTCTGAAGGCCTGCTCGAGGTGATCAAAATGCGACCGCATCGGTTTGGCAGCGGGACCATAAAACTTTGTGAAATAATCATCCAGAAGGGCATCCACGTTCAGCGAAGGATCCCACATGATCCTCGCAGCCAGATAAAGCGAGGGTCCGTGGTAGGCCCAGGCCGGCTTGCACTCCACCCGGCAGGCGATCATCCCCATGCGATGGTAATAGGGATATTCTGCACGAACCTGGCGAATCATCGAAAATGGAATCCCCGCATCCGCGAGGTGAAAGAGATACCCACGATACATCATCCTTACGCCAAGGGCCTTCCAGTCCTCAACGATTTGCCTGATGTATTGGCGTTCCCAGCAAAACGAGTTGTCAATGGCATGGATTCGACAGACATCAATGGGCGCCAGGATAGGCAGGATTTTGGTATCCGGTTTTTCCCGAACCGGCGCCCGCATGTGCTGTGAGTAGCAGTAGAAGGCCAGCCCCACGTTGGGATGTTTCTTGCGCAACTCGGCCAGCAGGAGATTGAAAAACTTCACATAGCGGTCCGTAACCGAAACCCGGCCATGCAAGGGATCCATGTCGTGCGCGTCCCAGGGATGCACACCGAACCCGTGTCCATCGTATGGCCCGACACTGACATATTCAGTGGAGGGATCATTCTCCAGTTCCTCGAGACAGGCCTGCAGCGTCCGCCGGAAAACCTCCGGTTGTGACAGGTTTAGCTTGTCCGTGTGCCGGCCGTCCTCGGTCATGTAGAGTTCCGGCTCCTTGTCAGGGTGGCTGCGCCACCCCGGCCCGTGCCCACCCGCGTTGAACCCGCCCATTCTCACTCTTCGGGACCATCGATTGGGGACGTCAGTGAGGATGCGCCCCGTGAAGCCGGGATGCTGGATGGTATCCTGATGGCGAACGGCAACGGTGATAGTCTTTGGGATCACAGTCCCAATCTCACCCGGGACGAACCAACGAACCCCCAGTTGTTCAAGCAATTCGTATACGGCGATAAGGGAACCCTGTGGAGAAAGGCCAACCAACTGGACATTATGATCGGTTACCAGCAACCGAAAGGAGGCGGGATCATCTCCCCTGACCCTGATCCGCTGCTTTGAGACGCCCGCATCGGGAGCAGCCCGGCCAATATGGATTTTGATCCCACTGGCTTTTTGTTTTTCCGTGATGATTGGCAGCCGTGCCCCAGAGATTTTTTCAACGTGTTCGACCAGTTCGTCGGCAGCAAGTTGCTCCAACTCATCGGGTTCCCCTGGCAAGATTATCGACGCACGCACCGAGCCTCTCTCAACCAGTTGAACGGTTTTTGCATCGCTTTCAGCGCCTTGGATCCCCACCGGCAGAAGGCATGCTCCCAACAGAACGGTTGCAAGGATTCGTTTGGCAAGGTTGTTCATGGTGATCAATCGGCTGTTTCTTGAGGGTAATCGCTCTCCACACACTATTCAATGCGCTGGAACCCGAATGCGGAAACACGATGAATTTGACCCCCACCAACTCCCGCATCCAATTCCGGACGATCAGGCTTTCCCACGGACCCGAGCCGGGACCGTCTCATTCTTCTACAAGGGCCAGAAGTTCAGGATCAGCGGTGTGCCGATGAGGACGATGACGATTTCCAGCGGCAGGCCGACCTTCCAGTAGTCCCAGAACCGGTAGCCGCCCGGCCCTAAAATCATGGCGTTGCACTGGTGGCCAATGGGGGTCAGGAACGCACACGACGCCCCCACCGCCACCGCCATCAAAAACGGGTCGGGCTGCAAGCCAAGCGTGCCGGAGAGGCCAACGGCGATCGGGGCCATGATAAACGCCGTGGCGGCGTTGTTGATGATATCGGAAAGGCACATGGTTACGATCATGACCAGGCTTATCATTGACCACGGCGGGAGAGATTCGGTCATGCCCCGAATCGATTCGGCGATCAGCCCGGTGCAACCGGTTGATTGAAACGCCTGGCTGACCGGAATCATCGCACCTAACAGAACGATGATTGGCCATTCCACCTCCCGATAAATATCCCGGAGAGGTAAAATCCCGCAAAGAATGTAGACCAGCACGGCGCCTAGGAACGCAATAGTCATCGGGAAACCGGTCATGCTCAAACCGATGGCTCCAGCAAAAATCGCCAGGGACAAACCGATCCTCGAAAACGTTCCCACCTTTAGCTCCCGTTCGGCCAAAGGCAGAAGGTTTAGTTCAGCAATTGTGTCGTCCATTTCCGGGGTTTTCCCGTGCAGCAGCAGGACATCACCAACGCGAAACGCCACCTCCTTGAGCTGCTTGCGGATGGGCTTATTTTGACGCGCCACTGCCATGAGCGTCATCGTGTTTCCGCTGCGACGCCGGAGGTATGTCCGGGTGCGATCCACCAGCGGCGAACCGGAAGTCACAATGGCCTCGGTGAAGCCGGTGTTCTCCCCCTTCAGGCTGTCGATGCGATGCCGCATCTCCTTGGAAAGGTGCAGGCCATGTTCCTCGATTAACCCCTGCAATTCAAACGGGTCGGCCTTGACCACATACCGGCAGCCCTCCTGTATAATGCCATCCGGGTTGGGTGGCAGCACTTTGTTGTCCTTTCGGATGAACCCGAAGATGGCCATTTTTTCACCGACAAGATTCTCCACCTCAGCCACTGTTTCGCCGATCCATTTGCAGTCTGCCGGAATGCTGACTTCGGTGATGTAGTCGTCGATCTGGAACAGCGATTCCATCCCGGGTTTCTTGTGAGCCTTGCCCGGAATCAGTCGCCAACCAATCAGCACGATAAACAGCAGCCCGGCAACTGCCACCAAGCCCCCGACCGGAAAAAAATCAAATAAACCAAAAGCGGATTCCTGGATGAACTTTTCCGGCAGCTCCCTGGTGAGTTCCACCCGGAGGTTGGCGATGATGATGTTCGGCGGCGTGCCGATCATCGTCATCATGCCGCCTAGGATGCTGGCAAAGGCCATGGGCAATAGCAGGATGGTGGGCGATCGCTGGCGATCGACCGCCGTCTTCAGCGCGACCGGTAGCATGAGCGCGAGTGCCCCCACGTTGTTCATGAAGGCGGACAAAATCATGACAACGAGCGAAAGGCTCAAGATATGCTGGAGTTGGTTTTTAGTGAAAGGCATCACGCTGCGCGAGATTTGGTCCACCACACCGGAATTGCGCAGCGCCCGGCTGATGATCAGCACGGCCGCCACAGTCACCACCGCCGGGTGGCCGAACCCCTCCAGCACCCGCTTGGGATCCTCGACGAGTCTTGAGTTTTTCCCGAGGATCGCATCCAGCGCCACCAGCGCCACCAGCGAAATGACCGCCACGATGTCGTACCGCCACTTGTTCCACGCAAACAGTGCGAACATCACGAGTATCAATCCAGTAACGGCAATCTGATCGGGATCCATGAAATAATTAGTCCAACGTCCGCCGAATAGTAACAAGCCAGCCAGTCGCATTAAAAGGAATTCCGCCCCGACGGGCGCTTGGCCAAGAGCCCGCAAAAACCGGACTTTGGGGATTGTCTAGGGGAGTGTTTCCGGCTAGAAAACGGGTAGGATGCCATCCGTTGGAGACCAGTTGAGAACCGCCCGGGAGCAGCATGGAAAGTCTCTCGAGGACATTGGTGGCGAACTAAAAATCCGTGCCGACCATGTACTTGCCCTCGAAGAAGGGGATTTTGACAAGTTCGACGCACCGGTGTTCGTGCGCGGGTTCGTCCGCTCCTACTGCCGGATTCTCAAGATTGACTCTGCACCGGTGGTCGTCCAGCTCAACCAAGAGCTCGGCGGCACGAAAGCCCTTGCCAGCGACCCCGCCCTGCCCCCGAGTAAAAAGGGGGTTGTCGATCAACTCACCCTTTTCCTAACGCGCGTCAACTGGAGCGTCTGGCTGCCACTGCTCGTGTTAATCCTGATTGCCTCAATCGTCTGGGCGGTGGTCGAGACACAGGAGGCCAAGCGCGAACAACTCGAGAGCGGCACTTGGATCGAGAATCTGCCGGACGCCGAGTACCAGCCATCGCGCGGTATGCTCGAACTACAACTGAAGCTGCCCGATCCACCGGTCAAGCCATCCGCCACCAACGCCCCGAGCACGACCCCGTAATGCGACGGCGTAGCCAACCTGCCCGGCACCAGCTGGCGGTGGCAACATTGCTCGCCGGCCTGCTTCATTCCATTGACTCCCCGGCTGGAGCTGATAACCACACGCTCGATTTTAATCGGGACATCCGCCCGATCCTCTCCGACAACTGTTACCAGTGTCACGGGCCGGACGCCAACCAGCGCAAGGCCGGACTGCGACTCGACACCGAGGCGAGCGCGTTCCGCAACGAGGACGGCGTGCGTCCATTCGTCGCCGGCAAGCCAAGCGAGAGCGAGGCTTACCGGCGCATCTCCACCAATGATCCGGACCACCTCATGCCGCCGCCTGACGCGGGGCATGCGCTCGACGACGGCGAAAAGGAGTTGATCCAACGCTGGATCGAGCAGGGCGCCAAGTGGCAAGACCACTGGGCGTTCATCCCGCCCAAGCGCCCCGCACCGCCCCACGACCAGGTGCTTGGCCAGGCGCAGTCGCGCAACGCGATCGACCACTTCATCCTGGCCAAGCTCCGCGACGAGCGGCTTTCGCCCTCGCCACAGGCGGCCAAGCGCTCGCTAATCCGACGTGCCACGCTCGACCTCACCGGCCTGCCACCCACGCTGGCCGAGGTCACGGCCTTCGTTGCCGACACCTCTCATCACGCCTACGAGCGATTGATCGATCGACTGCTCGCCTCGCCGCGATACGGCGAGCACATGGCACAAGCCTGGCTCGACGCCGCACGCTACGCCGATACCAACGGATTCCAGGCAGACCGCACCCGCAACCAGTGGCACTGGCGCGACTGGGTCGTCGATGCGATGAACCGAAACATGCCATTTGACCGGTTCACGGTCGAACAGCTTGCCGGCGACCTGCTGCCGGAGCCGTCACTCGGCCAGCTCATCGCCACCGGCTTCAACCGCAACCACATGCTCAACGGCGAGGGCGGTGCAATCGCCGCCGAGACGCAGGTCGAGTACGTGGTTGATCGCGTCGAGACAACCGGCACCGTCTGGCTCGGGCTCACCGTTGGCTGCGCACGCTGCCACGACCACAAGTACGATCCCATTTCGCAGAACGAGTTCTACCAACTGTACGCCTTCTTCAACGCCCTGCCAGAACGAGGCGGCGGCGACATGGAGCCCACAATCAGAGTCCCCACGCCCGAACAGTCGGCCAAGCTCAAGCAACTCAAGACCACGCTGGCCGGGTACCAGTCCGTGCTCAACAAGCCCTTGGCCAGGTTTGAAGCCGAGCGCGAACAATGGGAGGCACCGCTGCGCAGGGAGATCGATCAAACCGGACGACTCAACGTCTGGCGGCGACTCAAGCCGGACTCCGCCGAGTCGTCCAACGGCACCGAGTTGAAGATACAGGGCGACGACTCAGTGCTAGCCACCGGCAAACTACCAAACAACGAGGCTTACACACTCACCTTCAACACCGACCTCGGAAACATCACCGGCTTCCGGCTGGAAACGCTGACCGACCCGAGCCTGAAAAACGGCGGCCCCGGACGCGACGGCAACTTCGTGCTGACCGACTTTGAATTGCAGCCCGGTGTCGACGAACTCGACCTCGGCAACCTCGAGCAACGCTTCGACAGCGGCGTTATGAAAAAGGGTGCCAAGCGGATCGACACCGACATCACCGGCCAGCAGCTGCTCGTTCTCGACGTTACCGACG
>CAJWPV010000035.1 GCA_913045395.1 uncultured Verrucomicrobiota bacterium
GCGGCAAGGCGATGTTTGGCGATGACATGTGCACCGTCGTCACACAGGGCGAGATGATCGCCGTCGGCGCACACGTGAAAGTGATCGGCCACCGCGGCAGCGACCTGCTCGTCATCGAGGCCTGAGCGCCTGGCCAAGCGGAACACCGGATGGGCGAGGGGATTGCCAACACCATTTATTTCGCCTACGGGTCAAACATGTGCCCGGAGCAAATGGCGGCACGTTGCCCCGGCGGCCTGGCGCTTGGCCGGGCGGAACTGAGCGACTGGCGCTTCCTCATCAACACCCGCACCTATGCCACGATTGAGTCGTCACCCGGTGCGGTGACCCACGGCGTGCTCTGGTCGCTGACGCTGCGGCACATCACCGAGCTCGACCGCTACGAGGCCGTCGTCGAGGGCATGTACCACAAGACCAGCCTGATCGTTCAAAAAGCCGGCGATCCGGTGGAGGCACTGGTGTACATCGATCCCGTTTGCGAGCTCGGCCAACCGAAGCCGGGCTACCTCCAAACCATCCTCGATGGCGCGGCGAACTTTGCTCTGCCGACGGAGTATATCGCCGGCTTGGCCCGGGACTGGGGCGAGGCGAACGCTACTTCCGGGCCGCGGGAGTGATGGAGAGTTTCACTCGTTTGCCCTTTCGCAACACCTCGATGCCCACCGGCTTGCCGACCTTCACCGCGTCGAGCGCGTAGGTGTAATCGTAAATGTTGGTGATGTCCTTTCCGGCGAAATGGACGATGACATCGCCGCCTTTTAGCCCCGCTTTGTCGGCCGGGCCACCGCCGCGCACGCCGGTGAGCAACACCCCTTTCACGTCCTCCGAGGCGTAGTCTGGAATGGTGCCGAGATACACGCGGATGGCATCGCGACTGCCGCCCTGGTCGGATTTTTCGACTTTCAAATAGTCCGGCCGGTCGCCGCTCCCGGCCAGGTCGCGCACCATGTCCCCGGCAAACTTCGTGATGCGCTCGAGCCCTTCAAAATTCAGCGTGTCGGTGTCGTCGGCCGGCCGGTGGTATTCCTTGTGGCTGCCGGTGAACCAGGCGAGCACCGGAATGCCCTTGGGATAAAACGACGTCGTGTCAGTCGGCAGATAGGGATCCTGTTGCAGCGTGATGTCAAACCCGGCAAGGACGTTTCGGCGCTCGATCAGTTTTTTCCAAGCGCTCGACGAGCCGACGCCCTGCAGCGTGAGCTTGTTGTCGCGGAGCCGGCCGACCATGTCGAAGTTCAGGTAAGCAATAACGTTGCTGAGGTTCACCGTCGGCTTGGCGGCGTAACGCGCAGATCCGATCAGGCCAAGCTCTTCTCCGGACCAAAAGCTGAAGATCACGCCGCGTTGAAACTCCTCCGGCCTAGCCTCCCGGCGCTTGGCCAAGCTGGACGCCATCTCGAGCAATGCCGCAACGCCGGAGGCGTTGTCGTCCGCGCCGTTGTGCACCATGCCTTCCTCGCCCTTGACCCCGAACCCGCCGGTCTCTCCGCGGCCAAGGTGATCGTAGTGCGCACCTAGCATCACGTACTCGGCTGGCATATTCGTCGGCGCTTGGCCAGTTGGAGGTAACACCGCGACGAGGTTGCTGTCCTTTTGCCTGATGCGCTTGAGCGAGGTCTTGATGCTCAGCACGATACCCGGCAGTGACAGGCCGTGTACCGCATGCGGATTCTCCTTGTCGAGCGACGACTGTAATTGCTTAAGTGACTTGCCGTAAAACTGCACCAGAGCGTTACCGACTTTGCCACTGATGGAGATCACCGGGATGCCTGCGCCAGCCATGCTGCTGTCGAAACTCAGCTTGGCCAACGAGCCGGGGTTTGGGGAGTTCGGGCCGGTGACAACAAGCAACGCCTTGGCGCCGTTGTTCCGCGCGATGAGCGCCTTGTAACGAAGGCCGGCATAGCGGTTGAGTTCTTGTCGGCGGTCGATCGAAATGTCCTCCGGCACGTAGCGCAGCACCATCACGATTTTGTCCTTCACATCGAGGCCGCCGTACGAGTTGTAGCCGACACCAAGTTCGCCCGGCTTGGTCAGCCCGTAGCCGGTGAAGACCACTTCGGCCTCGACCCCGCCATTGGCCGAGAACGCCAACGGCCGAAAATCCTTGTCCAACTCAAAGATTTGATCCTCGCCGGTGTGGCCCAGTAGAGTCATTTTGTTTTCCGGTTTCACCAGCTCCACACCACCGGTGAATTCAAATGTGTGGTTGAAGCTATCCTGCTCGGTGCCAATCGGTTGAAGCCCGGCTCTTGTTAGGTGCTGGCGAATGTAGTCGGCGGCCTTGCGGATGCCTTTGCTGCCGGTTCGGCGGCCCTCCAGTTCGTCCGATGCAAGGTAGGTGACGTGCTCTTTCAGGTTGTCAATCGAGACGCCGGGTGACAGTGCGGCTTGGCTGGTGATGCGTTCCGGCGCTTGGCCAAGTGCGGCCAGTGCACCCCGGTGATCCCAGTTGGAGAGGAAGAGCTGCGACTGCTTTTCCGGCGTGGCGTTTGACGTCCAGCAGAGTCGGGTGCCGTCCGGCGAGAAAACAGGCAGGCCATCGAAGCCGGCGCGCTCGGTGACGCGAACCGGTTCGCGTTGGCCAGGCGTATCGACGAGGTACAGTTCAAAGTTGGTGAAGCCAAGCTTGTTGCTGGCAAAAATAATGTAGTCACCGGACGGATGAAAATACGGCGCCCATGACATAGACTTGAAGTTGGTGATTTTTCGGATTTCCGAACCGTCCGGCTTCATCGTGTGAATCTCCGCAACCGCGCCGGACTTGTTGAAGCGCCGCCAAACAATCCTCGAGCCATCCGGAGAAAAAAACGGGCCGCCGTCGTAACCGGCCGTGCGGGTCAGGCGGGTTTGTCCCGAGCCGTCGGCGTTCATGATATAGATTTCGCCGAAGTACGAGAGGTCAACTTCGCGCAGTTTTTTCTCCTCGTCCGAGAGGTCGTCAGCGTAAGCGCTGCGGGTGGAAGCGAAGACAATCCTCGAGCCGTCCGGTGAGTAACCGGCCTCGGCGTCATAGCCCCGCGCGGTGGTGAGTCGTCGCAGGCCGCTGCCATCCACATTGGCGCTGAAGATGTCCATCGTCTCGTCGTAGTCCCACGAGTAACGGCGTTCTTTGCCAGAGGCGCGGAAGTCGAGTTCCGCCTTCTGTTTGGCCTTGGCCTGTGGGTCGTGGTGTGTTGATCCGAAAAGCACCCGCTCACCCCCGGGGTGAAAAAACGCGCAGGTCGTTTTTCCGTGACCGGGCGAGACGCGGGCCGAGTCGCCAGTCTCAAAATCGAGCGTGTAAATCTGGTAGAACGGATTGCCGGCCTCACGTTCGCTCTGGAAAATCAGCCTGGAGCCGTCGGCACTGAAATAACCCTCGCCACTGCGCCGCCCTTCAAAGGTTAATTGTCGCACCCGGGAGAGAAACGCCCCCTGACCCTCGGCGGCGTACGCGCCCGGCCAAGCGGCGGCGAGCAGCGCGGCGGCGAGCAGCGCGGCGGGTTTGATGGAAAAACGACCTGTCACTTCGCCGCTGGTTTTAGTTTCAAACGCCTCAGTTTTCAACTAAGAGCTTGGCCGTGCTCCGTATTGAAACAATCCAGAACCGAGCACAGCTCCGCGATTTTGTCCGGTTTCCGCTGCGTATCTACTCCGGCGACTCGCCGTGGGTGCCCCCGGTTTGGCGCGAGGAATTGATGCGGCTCGACCGGGCGCGTGGCCCGTTTTTCGAGCACTCGGAGGCGGCGCTGTTTCTCGCGCGTGACGCCGCCGGCGATCCGGTCGGGCGCATTGCGGCAATCCGGTTCAACCGCCACCTCGAGGTCTACGGCGACGGCGTTGGCTTTTTCGGATTCTTCGAATGCGTCGATGACGAGTCGGTGGCCGGACGCCTGTTTGAGGCGGCGGCGGAATGGCTTCGAGGGCAGGGGCTCAAGCGCATGCGCGGTCCGACGAGCTTCACCATCAACGAGGAGATCGGGTTGCTGATCGAGAATTTTGACGAATCACCGACGCTGCTCACGACGTGGAACCCGCCGTACTATCAGCAGCTCGTCGAGTCGGCCGGCTTGGCAAAGGTGGAGGATTTGCTCGCGCGCGAGGTGGCGTTCTCCGACATGGACTTACGCTATCTTGAGCGTTTGGCGAGGGCAGGCGCTCGAAATGGCCAGGTGACGATTCGCCAGGCGAACCTGGCCAAGCTTGAGACGGAGATCGAGATCCTCGTGAAAATCTATGCCGAGGCTTGGAGCGAGAACTGGGGCGCGGTGCCGTTCAGTCGTGACGAGTTCCTGAAAATGGCCTACGAACTAAAGCCATTCTTATTGCCGGAGTGCACGCTGATCGCCGAGTACGATGGTGAGGCGGTGGGCATCTGCGTGGCATTGCCGGACATCAATGTGGCAGTCAAGGCGTGTGGTGGACGGTTCGGGCCGCTTGGTTTGTTGCGTTTTATGATTGCGCGCCGGCGTATCGATCTGATTCGGGGTGTTGTGGTCGGGGTACTGAAGGAGCACCGAAACAAAGGCATCGATTCGGCGTTTGGCGCTCGGACGGCCAAAGAGCTACAGGGAAGCCGGTACAAGCGGATCGAGTTTTCGTGGATGCTCGAGTCGAATTTGCGCGTTCATCGTGTGCTGGAAAACTCCGGCGCAAAAATCACCAAGCGCTGGCGCGTTTACGAACGCGATCTTTAGTCTGTGACGTGGATGACGTCCTTCTCGAAGTAGGGGCAGTGGTATTGGCCGGTGGCCTGCTCGGTGGCATTCAACTTTAGGCTTTGGCCACACTCGGCGCAGTTGACGACTTACGGGATCGGCTCGCGGCGTTCGCTCTCGGGAACGAGTTCAGGGTCGATCGAGTGGAGAATCCCGATGGCGGCGGCCCTGGGATCGTTCGCGCTGGTGATGGGGCGACCGATGACCAGCCAGTTCGCTCCGGCTTGGATAGCCTCTGCCGGGGTCATGGTGCGCTTTTGATCGTCCGCCTTGATCGTCGCGGGGCGGATGCCGGGCGTGACCAGTTGGATGTCATCGCCCAACTCGGCGCGGAGCATCTCGATTTCCTGCGGGGAACAGACCAGCCCGCGCAACCCGGCGACGGTGGCCAGCTTGGCCAGGCGTAACACCTGTTCCTGCACGTTACCCCCGCCGCCCAACTCGGCGAGGTTGCCGTCGTCCATGCTGGTGAGCACGGTGACGGCGAGGACGAGCAGCGGATCTGTCTGAAGCATGGCGGCCTGCTCATGGGCAGCGTTTTCGGCGGCGGCAAGCATCTCGGTGCCTCCCGAGGCATGGACGGTGGTCATCTGCACGCCGAGGTCGGTGGCCGCGATGACGGCCTTGGCCACGGTGTTGGGGATGTCGTGCAGTTTGAGGTCGAGAAACACCTTCGCGCCGGTCGCACGTAGTTTGCGGACGACGTCCGGCCCGCTGCTGATGAACAACTGCTTGCCGACCTTGAACGCGCCGACGAGGGGGGCGAGTTTCTCGGCGAGTTCCAGGGCCTTCTGCGGGCTGGGCAGGTCGAGAGCGACGATGATTGGGTTGTTCACGGCGGCAGTCTAGTGGGGTGCGGTTGGATTGTCAGCCGATTTTGCCGGTCGCCTGCGCCTCGTCAGCGAGCATTTGCTTGAGATTCCCAACGTGCCATTCGATGCCCTCGACGAACGTCTTGAGCAGCCCCTTGAGTTTGCCCTGCCACAGCACGCCGATCTTGAGTGCCGGGAAGCCGGGCAGCGGAATGGCGCGTACGCCCGGCACGCGCTTGGAGGAGGGTGACACGATACCGATGCCGAAGCCGAAGCCCTTGGCCGCGAGTTTCTCCGCGAGGTCGAACGAGTTCACCTCGAGCGTCGTGTGCCAGTCCACGCCCGCATCGGCCAGGCCGGTGCGGAAGATTTTTGTCACCGGCTCGTCCGCTGGCAGGCAAATGAGCGGCTCGGTGATTTTTTGCGTCTCAAACAAGTCGTCGACCGACCCGATTTTAGACGACCGCCGGGCCACCAGCACCAGCGGTATCTCGAGCAGCGAGCGTGCCTCGATGCCGGGCGGTGGTTCCTGCTCGAGGACCGTGACGGCGACGTCGATCTCGCGTGCGAGCAGGGCGGTCTCCAGTGCCGGTTGGTGGCCGGGCCGAAGCGATACCCGCAGGTCGGGCCGGTCCTCACGGACCTTTTCCATGATCACTGGCATGTGGTCGCTCAGGATGATGTGCGACGCACCAACGCGGATCCGCTGCGATTCCCCGCCGCGAAGGTCATCGGCCATTTTGTTGAGTTTGCTGAAAAACGGCTCGACGAACTCGTAAAGCGTTTGCCCCGTTTCCGTCAGTTCAAATGGGCGGCGATGGAACAGTGTCGCGTCGAGGCGCTCCTCGAGCAGCGCAATCTGCGCACTGACCGCCGGCTGCTGGATGCCATAGGGGATTTTACGAACGGCGTTGCTGATGCCCTCGTGCTTGGCCACGTAGTAGAACAGTTCGAGGTGATGGATGTTCATCGGGAGAAAGGTCCGGCGGCGGCGTAGCATGACACTTGGCCGAGCGCGGAGCAACTCCGGCGGCGCGATTGAAGATTCGCATTTGCAAGCGGCCAACGGCGGGGGAGCTTTCCGCCGTAGTGAATCCTGTTTTTTGCAGGCGACTTGGCTTGATGCTGGGCTTTGTTTCGGGCGCAACTTCCGCGCTCGGTCAGGCGGTTGACTTTGAGAGCCAAATCAAGCCGCTGCTTTCGGACCGCTGTTTTGCCTGTCACGGCCCGGACGAAAACGCCCGCAAGGCCGATCTACAACTTCATACGCGCGAGGGGGCGTTTGCCAGGCTGGAGGACGGCCTTGTTGTCATCACCCCGGGCAAGCCGCACGCCAGCGAGTTGTACCGCCGTATCACCACGACCGATTCCGATGACCTGATGCCGCCGCCGGACTCGAAGCGGATGTTGTCGGCCGGGGAGAGGGAACTGATTCGCCAATGGATAGAGCAGGGCGCCGAGTGGCGGGAACATTGGGCGTTTGTGCCGGTTGCCGATGTCGAATTGCCAGCGCTTGGCCAGACAGCTTGGCCGAAGAACGAGATCGACCACTTCACCCTGGCTAAGCTGCGTGAGGCTAACGTCGAGCCGTCGCCATTGGCCAAGCGCGAACAACGGTTCCGCCGGTTGTCGTTTGACCTCACCGGTTTGCCGCCGACCCTGGCCGAGCTTGACGATTTTTTGACCGACGACTCGTTGGTTGCCTACGAGAAAGTCGTCGACCGGTTGCTTGGCAGCCCGCGCCTTGGCGAGCGCCTGGCCGTGCACTGGCTCGACCTCGCGCGCTATTCGGACACGTACGGTTATCAGGTCGATCGCAACCGGTTCGTCTGGCCGTGGCGCGACTGGGTGATCAGCGCCTTCAACGACAGCCTGCCGTACGACGATTTTTTGACGTGGCAACTGGCCGGCGACCTGTTGCCCAACGCCACCGACGACCAGCGGCTGGCGACGACCTTCAACCGGCTGCACCCGCAGAAGGTCGAGGGTGGCAGCGTGCCGGAGGAGTTTCGAGTCGAGTATGTTGCCGACCGCAACCATACCTTCGGCACGGCGATGCTGGGTCTGACGCTCGAGTGCGCCCGCTGCCACGACCACAAGTACGACCCGATTTCGCAGAAGGAGTACTACCAGCTTTTTGCGTTTTTCAACACCATCGACGAAGCCGGGCTGTACTCGTACTTTACGCCGTCGATCCCGACGCCCACGCTGCTGATGACCGACGAGGCGGCGAAACAAAAAATCGCCGAGTTGGAAAAACAGGTCGCCGCGGAGGAGGCCGAGTTGGTCAGGGTGAGTGCCGCTGCCGGAGAGGCGTTTGAAAAATGGCTCGTCGAGCGACCGGCCGAAGAGGTGTTGCCCGGACAGATCGGCCACTTTCCGTTCGACGAATTCGAGGACGGCAAGCTGCCTAATCTCGCTGACGAATCGAAGCAGGCGTCGAGCAGCCAAAAGAATAAAATCGTCCCCGGCAAAAACGGCAACGCCTTGCAGTTGACCGGCGACGATGGGGTGAATCTCGGCATCGGCAACTTCAAGCGCACGGCGCCATTCTCGGTGGCGCTATGGATGAGCACGCCGCATCACAAGGAACGAACGGTGGTGTTTTCCCGCTCGCGAGCGTGGACCGATGCCGGCAGCCGCGGCTACCAAATACTCCTGCGCGATGGCCATCTGAGCGCGTCGCTGATTCATTTTTGGCCCGGCAACGCCATCAGCGTCCGCACCAAGGCCAAGCTGCCCAAGGACGAGTGGCATCACGTCGCGATCACCTACGACGGCTCGACGAAAGCGGTTGGCTTGGAGATTTATGTCGATGGTAAACTGACTGAAACCGAAATTCACAAAGACAACCTGTACAAAAACATCACCGGCGGCGGCGGCGACACGATCGTCATTGGGCAGCGATTTCGTGACGTCGGTTTCGCTGGGGGGCTTGTCGATGACTTCCGTGTTTTCAAACGCGAATTGACTGGGGGCGAAGTGGCGCAGGTTTACGACGGCGAGTCGCTGGCTAAGCTGTTGGCCAAACCGACCGATGCGCTTGGTCAAGCGGAACGCGACACGCTGCGTGAATATTTTTTGGCTACCGCGAACAAGTCGCACGACGCGCAGTTGGCCAAGCTGCGTGCCAGTCGTGAGAGCGTCACCAAGCTGCTTGATGGCAAGGGAGAAATCATGGTGATGGAGGAAATGCCGTTGAACCCACGCTCGACGTTCGTACTGAAGCGCGGCGTGTACAGCGCGCCGGGTGAGCGTGTCGGGGCGGCTACGCCTAGGTCGCTGTCTCCGTTCCCGAAAGGTGCGCCGAGCAACCGGCTCGGCCTAGCGAAGTGGCTGGTCGATCCTAAAAATCCGCTGACAGCCCGCGTGGCGGTGAATCATTTTTGGCAGCTTTGTTTTGGCCAGGGGCTGGTGCGCACGCCGGAGGATTTTGGCACGCAGGGCAAACGGCCGACGCATCCCGGGTTGCTCGATTGGCTGGCCAAGGATTTCATCGACCACGGCTGGAACGTGAAGCGGCTGCTCAAGTAGATCGTCATGTCAGCAACGTATCAGCAATCAAGCGAGACGCGCCCGGCGCTCG
>CAJWPV010000036.1 GCA_913045395.1 uncultured Verrucomicrobiota bacterium
ATGCTTTCGAGTACACATCAATCTGGTTGTGCACGCGATCGCACTCGTCGCCGCGGATATCGACCGGTGAATGCGTGGCCTCGCCCAAGTGCCAAAAACCGGCACCCTGCGCGGACTCATTCCGGCGGGTGGCCGGGTCGATGCGCGGATTTTCCACCAGGTCGCCAGCGATGTGCTCGACCACAAAATCGTCGTACGGCACGTCGGCGTTGAAGGCGCGGACGACGTAGTTGCGGTAGCGGTACGCCTCCGGAATCGGGAAGTCCGACTCGTGGCCGCGCGTCTCGGCGAAACGCACCAAGTCGAGCCAGTGCTGCCCCCAGCGCTCGCCGAAGTGCGGAGAGGTGAGCAGGCGCTCGACAAGGTTTTCGTAGGCGTTCGGCGATGCATCTGCGACGAACGCCTCAACTTCCTCCGGTGTCGGCGGCAGGCCGATGAGGTCGAAGTGCAGCCGACGAACCAGTGTACGCCGAGTCGCCGCTGCGCTGGGGGAAAGCCCGGCTGCCCGCAGCCTGGCGAGGATGAAACGGTCAACGGCGGTGCTGGCCCATTCCGCTCCGCCGACCGGCTCGACCGGCGGCGGCTGGACATCACGCCGCACAGGCTGCCACGCCCAGTGTTCGGTTTTGCGCTTGGCGATGTCGAACGCGTCCTTGTCGGTGATGTTGGCCGTCTTGCCGGCGCGGGGATCGGGCGCGCCCATCACAATCCACCGGGTCAGCTTGTCGATGGCCTCCTGCGGAAGCTTGGTCTTGGGCGGCATCTGCAGGTCGGCGTTGTCATACGAAACCGCCTGGATCAGTCGGCTGGCTTTGGAGTTGCCGGGGACGATAGCCGGGCCGGACTCGCCGCCCTTGCGGAGGCCCTCGCGGGTGTCTAGCAGGAGTTCCCCCTTGGCCTTCCCGGCCTCTTTGCTGTGGCACTTGTAGCAGTTTTGGGCCAGCAACGGGCGGATGTGGTTCTCGAAAAACTCGATCCCCTCCGGCTCAGCCACCCCCAAGCCACTTGGCCAAGCAGCGGCCCACACCAGTCCAAGCGTGGTCAAACCTCGAAAAAAAACCCCGTCAAAAGTCATGAGCAGACCTGCCGAGACTACAAAAAGGCGGCTATTATTCAAGGCATGGCTCCATAGTGGGCCATCATTGGCCACGCTTGGCCAAAGGCAAAAAAGCGTTAAAGAACGCGGAAAACGCCCATTAAACGCTTGCAATCGACCTGCCGATCACTACAGTTCGCGCCCTTTTGTTGAGAGCCGAAATGAGCTTAGACCCCACACAACTGATTCTGCTGGCGCAGGGTCAACCGCAACCGCAAGGCGGCCTAACGGGAATGTTTGTTCCCATGATCCTGATGGTTGTCATCTTCTATTTCCTGCTCATTCGGCCCCAGCAGAAAAAAGCCAAGGAGCATACGAAAATGGTGGGAGCACTCAAGTCCGGCGACTCTGTGGTCACCCGGGGCGGCGTGGTGGGTGCCGTGCAGTCGGTCAAGGAAACCACCGTTTCGATCCGCTCACTCGAGAGCAAGTTTGAGGTGGAGAAACACGCCATCGAGCGTGTCATCCAAGACAAGTCGGATTTAAAGGACAACAAGTAAGCCAACATCGTGAAACGAAACAACCTAGCGAGATTCCTTTTATTGCTGCTCATCCTAGGCTGGGCCTGGACCGAGATGTACCCGCTCTGGGATAAACCCGGAAAATTGATCGAGCAATTTGACAAAGCCACAAACAAGGACGCGGACTTCGACAAAGTATTCCAGGCGGCCTATGCGAACTTTGACCCCGATGACAAAAACAGCAATGAGTTCGGCACGCTCTACGAAGCTGTGGAGGCGTCCGGCCTGGTGCTGACCAATTACAATTTCCCAAAAATGACATTTCGTGGCCAAGTCCCCGACAACCGGCTTGTCCTGCAAAAACTCCAGAAACAGGTGGCCGGACAGATTCAGCTCGGGCTAGACCTGAAAGGCGGTTCGTCGTTCCTCGTGGCGATAGACACCAACAAGCTTGAGAACACTGCCGCCAGCGGCGCCCTCGCCCAGGCAGTGGAGGTGCTACGTCGGCGCGTGGACACCATCGGTGTGGCCGAGCCGGACATACGGCCATTGGGTGCCAACAAGATCATGATCCAGTTGCCCGGGTTGTCCGAGGCTGACCAGGCGAAAGCCAAAAAACTGGTGACCGAGGCTGCCTTTCTGGAATTCGCCCTCGTCCACGAGAATTCCGATAGATTGATCGCCGACGAACTCACCCCCGATGGCTATAAGAAATACGCCTACACCTCAAAAGACGCCCAAGGAGACAAATTCACCCGTGATGTGCTGGTTGAGATCGAAAACGAATACGGCCTGAAGGGCGAACACATCACCAGCGCCTACCCCTCCCGCGATCCACTGACCCAGTCGCCCATGATTCTTTTCGGCTTCAACAGCGAAGGAGCCTCTGCAATGGGAAATTTAACCCGACAGGAAAACATCGGCAAGCAGATGGCAATCATTCTCGACGGCAAGCTGCTGTCCGCCCCGGTCTTGCAGGATCGCATCACCAGCAACGGACAGATCACGGGGGACTTCACCTCGGAGGAGGCGGCCACCATCGCCAACGCGCTGCTTAACCCACTCAAGGCGCCACTCACGATTGAGGAGGAGATGAGTGTGGAGCCTAGCCTCGGTGAGGACTCGGTGAATAGCGGCTTCAACGCGGCGCTGTACGGCGTGATCGCCGTAGCGCTGTTCATGCTCCTCTATTACTGGTTCTCCGGCCTCGTCGCCAACTTCGCGCTGGTGCTGAACCTGTTCATCCTGATCGGCGTGATGTGCTACCTTGATGCTGCGCTGACACTGCCCGGTATCGCCGGTATCGTGCTGACGATCGGTATGGCCATCGACGCCAACGTCCTGATCTTCGAGCGTATCCGGGAGGAACTCAAGGCCGGCAAGGGCACGCAGGGAGCGGTCGAGACCGGCTACAGCAAGGCATTCGGCACGATCATTGACGCCAACCTAACCACGCTTATCGTCTCGGTAATTCTCATGTCGATGGGCACCGGCCCGGTGAAGGGCTTCGGTGTCACTCTGACCGTCGGCATCTGCGCCAGCATGTTTACCGCACTCGTGATCACCCGCCTGGTTTTTGATGCGTTCAGGAACTTTGGCACCGGCCAGGGACTGCGCCTGATGGAACAGCCGAAGTTCAACTTCATGAGCTTTGCAAAGTACGCCTTTGTCATCTCATGGATTCTGGTGGCGGTTGGGATCGGGACCGGCATCAGCCGGGGCTCGGATGCCATGGGCGTGGACTTCAAGGGCGGCGACCAGATAACATTGGAATTCACCACCAAGAAAACTACTGAGGAATTGCGTGCCGCGATTGGCCGAGACAGTCAGATCCAGTACCAAGCTGCAAGCGGTGGCAAAACAGAGCGGCTTCAGGTCACGGTGGGCTTTGGCAAGGGGGAACAAGCTTTCACAACGCTCACCGAGCAGTTCGCTGACGCAGAGTTTAAGAAGGTCAGCCAGTTGCGCACAGGCCCGAGCATCAGTAACGAGATACTTCAGAGCGCCAGCAAGTCACTGCTGATCGCCATGTTCGCCATTCTTGTTTATGTCACGTTCCGCTACGAGTTCTCGTTCGCACTGGGTGCCATCCTAGCCATCTGCCATGACGTGCTGATGACGCTGGGTATCTTTTTCCTTTGGGGCGGCGAGTTGAGCGCGCCGGTGATGGCGGCCGTGCTGACGATCATCGGTTTCTCGATCAACGACACGATTGTCATCTTCGACCGCATTCGGGAGGACTTGAAACTTGGCCTGCCGGGCACGTTCACCGAGATCATGAATGGCGCGATCAGCAAGACACTGAGCCGCACGGTCATCACCTCCGGCACGACCCTGCTGGCGACGGGATCACTGTTCCTGTTCGGCGGCGGCGCGATCCACTCCTTCGCCTTCGTGCTGCTGGCCGGTGTGGTTACCGGCACGTTCTCCAGCATCTTCATCGCCGGCTCGCTGGTGCTCTGGAAAAACAAGGGGGAGAAGCCGAAGCTGGCCGACGAGACCGTGATCACCCAGCACAGCATTTCCACCTCGGAGGCGTGAGGGTTGACCAGATTTACTGAAGAGCGCCAGCAGACGCCCCCGGACGGCTTTCCTATTGCAGACTACCCCGGGTAGGCCGCGCTTGGCCAAACGCAACCCGAAAGGCAACCGGGCATGACACTCACCGCAGCTACACTGACCGTCACCCCGGTGATCTGGCTCGTCTTCGTAGGCGCGGTGTTGGTGTTTCTCGCGCTCGATCTCGGTGTGTTCCACCGCAAACCGCGCGCGGTCGACTTCGGTGAAGCGCTGATGTGGACGACCATTTGGTTTTCGATGGCCATGGCGTTCGCCTTCTGGCTGGCACCAATAATGATCGGCGAACAATGGCAGGCCTCCCACACCAAGCTTTTCATCACCGGCTATGTGGTGGAGTTGTCGCTGTCGATGGACAACGTGTTCGTGATCGCGCTGATTTTCACCTACTTCCGTGTGCCACTGGAATATCAACATCGCGTGCTGTTCTGGGGGATCCTCGGCGCACTCGTGATGCGCGCGGTGATGATCCTGTCCGGGGCGGAACTGATCGAGCGGTTCGACTGGATTCTGTACGTATTCGGCGCATTCCTGCTATTTACCGGCATCAAGATGCTCTTCGCCGGCGACGAGGAAGTGGAGCCGGAGAAAAACATTGTCATCCGCCTGGCCCGAAAGATCTATCCGGTTACGACAGAGTATGATGGACAGCACTTTTTCACCCCCCTGAACGGTCGTCGCGCCCTCACGCCGCTGGCCCTGTGCCTGATCATGGTCGAGACGACTGACCTCATTTTTGCGGTGGACTCCATCCCGGCCATCTTCGGCATCACCACCGAGGCGTTCATCGTTTTCACTTCGAATGTGTTTGCTATTTTGGGCCTGCGGTCGCTCTACTTCGTCTTGGTCGGGCTGCTTCGGCACTTCCGCTACCTGAAGTACGGGATGGCACTCGTGCTGGTGTTCATCGGGTTCAAAATGCTGGTCGTCCTTTGGGAGGGCCATCCAGCTTGGCTGAACTTTGAGGGCAACCACGACGCCGTCCTCGGAATCATCGGGGCAATCCTTGGCCTGTCCATCGTAGCCTCTGTGTTGGCACCGGGAGGAACCGGAACAGATGCCGGGAAAGATTGACGGCCAGGCGCTTGGCAAAACGCCGCCGCAAAAAAATTTAGTTGTATGAACAATAACCCTGACAAACTGATCCGGACATCAAGGAGGGTTCGGATTCCGGCGTGAAATATCGCTGGAGCCTCGCACCCTCACAACCGCTCTTAACAGGCCAACTCATTCGCGAGCTGCCGCTGTCGCCACTCATGGCCCAATGCCTCGTCAACCGGGGCGTCACCAGCAAGGCCGAAGTCAGCGAGTTCCTGAACCCACGGCTCAAGTTGTTGGCCGACCCGTTCCTGATTCCAAACATGGACGCCGCCATCGAGCGGCTCTGGAAGGCACGAGAAAACAACGAGCGGTTGTTGATCTATGGCGACTACGACGTGGACGGCGTCAGCTCCACGGCGTTGCTCGTGGAGGTGTTGACCGAGCTCGGCTGGACGGTAGAGCCGCACCTGCCCGGCCGCTTCGACGACGGCTACGGCCTGAGCGAGGTGTCCCTCGAGAAATGCCTCGAGCAGTTCAAGGCCGACATCGTGCTCGCCGTCGATTGTGGCTCCACCGCTGTCAAGGCCATCGAGTTTCTCAATGACAAAAAGATCGATGTCCTGGTGCTGGACCATCACCAGGTCAGCACACCGCCGCCCGAGCCGTTCGCCATGGTCAACCCCCAGCTCAGCGACGATTACCCGAACTTCCAGGAGCTATGCTCCGTCGGCCTCGCCTTCAAGCTCGCACACGCGCTCGTCAAGCGCGGCCGCCAGGAGGGACTGCAAAAGGAGCGCGACCTCGACCTCAAGCAATACATCGATCTCGTCGCGCTTGGCACCGTGGCCGACCTCGTCCCGTTGACCGGTGAGAATAGAAAACTGGTCCACTCCGGCCTCGAGCAGCTCGGCGAAACCACCCGACCCGGGCTCATCGCCCTCAAGAAAGTAGCCAATGTCTCCAAGCCGGTCACCGTGTTCAATGTCGGGTTCCACCTTGGCCCACGACTCAACGCCGCCGGCCGGATGGACAACCCGGATGCAGCGCTGAACCTCCTGATCGCCAAGGACCGCCACGAGGCCGATAAAGCCGCCGACACCCTGGACAACTACAACCGCGAGCGCCGGGAGATCGAGCGCGACATCTCCACACAGGCCGTGGAGAGCGTCCGCCAGCGGTTCGACCCGGAGGAGGATTTCGTCATCGTCGAGGGCAACATGGAGTGGCATCTCGGCGTCATCGGCATCGTCGCTTCCCGCGTCATGCGCGAATTCTACAGGCCCACCTTCATCCTCGCCAGCGACGGTGACGGCTGGAAAGGCTCGGCCCGAAGCATCGAGGGCTTCGACCTTGCCGAGGCCATGCGCAGCTGCGACGACCTTCTGAATGACCACGGCGGACACGCCATGGCCGCCGGCGTCTCCGTCAAGCCTGGCCGACTCGACGCCTTCCGCGAACGCATCAATGAGATCGCCAAAAAAACCATCACGCCTGAAATGTTCCAGCCGCCGCTCAAGCTCGACGCTGGGACCGACCTCTCAGAGTTGACACTCATGCACATTCAGGAAATGAGCCAACTCGAGCCGATTGGCCAAGGCAATCCGGAGATCCAACTCCTCGTCCCCGAACTCACCTTGTCGAGTCCCATTTACCGCATGGGGCGCGACAAACAACATGCCAAGTTTTGGGTGACCGACAATCACGATGCCTGCGAAGTCGTTGCGTGGAACCTCAAGCCCGAAGACGAGCCGAAAGAGAGCTTCGACATCGCCGTCGCTCCGCAGATCAACGACTTCAACGGCCGTCGCTCCGTCCAGCTAAAACTCATCGACTGGCGCCCTGCCAAAGGCTGACCCGCGCTTGGCCAAGCGGCTAGATTTCCACACTGGCCATTTTGCGGATACCGGCCCGTAGCGGCAGCCAGCCGAGCAGGAATGAGCCACCAAGAAACACCGCCCACCCGAGCCAGAATAACACTGCCGAGCTGCCGCCGAACGCCCAGCGCGACGTTACCGCCATCAGGCTCAGCATGCCAACGATGTAGATGAAACTCAGCACAAGGCAGAGCGTGCCGCCAAAGCCGCTGACGATCTTGCTCGGGTTATCCTCGCGGAAGTTCGGGTACACCGCGCCAAGGCCCACCGCCAGCGCGTTGAGGGTGAACGCCATCACGCCGATGGTCAGCGTGAAGTATAAAACGCGCCCAGGCGGAATTGAGAGCATCGCGCACGACGCCCCCACAAGCGCCATCGTCACGCCCATCGACACGGCGGTGGAAAAGAAGAACTTGGCCATGAGCGTGCGGCGCATCCCGAGCGGCGCCATGCCGATGATCCAGATGCGTTTGCCCTCGAGCGAGATTTGAGGGAACACAAACCGCGTCGTCAGCGTGGCAAGGTTCAGTGCGCATGCGCCGAGGTTCAGATACGAGGTGAGATCGATCCAAAAGTCGCTCGTCAGCCGGTGCGAGAAGTGCCGCAGGTTCACGATGTACGCGATCAGCAGGCCAAGTAGAATCAGCGACTGACCCCACTGTGTTGCGTCCCGCCAAAAGGTGCGGATGTCCTTCACGATCAGCGCCCGCGTGTCGCCGTGGCCCCACCACAGTAGCTCGGCCAATCGGTCGAGCAGCCCGGGCGCGAACGTCGCCTGGCCAAGCGCCTGTTTGTGTTTCCAAAATTTCCAGCCGACCGCCGTTCCGCCTCCCCGGCTGTTCACCGCCGAGAGTGCGCCGTAAAAAATGCCGCCCGTGCGGGTCGAGGCGAGATAGCCGAAAAATAGCGTGTGACTCAGCAAAACCAAGCCGAAGAAAAAAGTACCCATCAACGCGCCCTCAACCCACTGGGTGATCCCGCTCGACACCCAGTAGCTTGGGAGAAACGGGAACAATGAAAACCGCGTGCGCGCCAGCAGCCGGTCGACGACATCGAGTACGCGCGTCTCAAGCATCTCGTCGGTCACCGTCTCCGGCTGCAACCACGAGCTGGCAACGACGATCAGCACGATCACCGCCAGAACGACGGCCACCTGAAACGCCAGCCGATCCACCCAGCGCGCCAGTCCCAGCGCCGCCCAACTGCCGAGGATGGCCGGCAGCACGACGAACAACGCCACAAACAACGGCGTCACAAGGTAAAAATGCCACGGCGCATTGTAGATTGCGCCGTACGCGGCCACCAGTGGCGCGATCAGGAACAAAAACGCCCACGACGCCAGGATGCCGGATTCGAACACCTTCCACCGGTAAACGACCTGGCGCGGCACCGGCAACGACAACAGGAACTGGGTTTCCTTGTTTCGAAACAGGTTGGTGAAGTTGATGATGACGTTGCTGAGCAGCAGCAGCAAAAAAAGGAACGCGAACAGTAGGAACATCATCCGCTCGATCAGCACCGGCCCCAGCCCGGGAAAGCCCGAGGTGAATTGCAGTCCCTTGTAAAACAGCCAGTACGCCAGCCAGGCATAGCCCACGACGAACAGGCCCATGAGGGATGCATGCAGCCGTGAACGCGCTGCCGCCGACTTGAGCCGCCGCCAGTTTTGCATACGGTTGACCCCGGCCAACAGTCGCCAATGCGGGATGGGCTTCGCGCCGTTCATGCGTTGTCGGTGGTAAGTGCCAGGAAAATCGACTCGAGCCTGTTGTCCCGGTTCGCTGCCTGCAGTTCCTCGTGCGACCCGACAGCGACGAGCCGGCCCTGATGCATGATGCCGATGCGGTCTGCCATCTCCTCGGCAACGCTGAGTTGATGGGTGGAGACAAACACCGTCACGCCGGCGTCGGCCTGTTCGCGCAGGATGTCCTTGAGAACGCGGGTGTGATGCGGGTCGAGCCCGACCATCGGCTCGTCGAACACGACGACCTCCGGCGAATGC
>CAJWPV010000037.1 GCA_913045395.1 uncultured Verrucomicrobiota bacterium
GTCAAGACACATTGGGGGTATGGCGGAGCCAAGTACGCTTGGACCCCGAGCCTTACCCGGCCAAAGGTTCCGCCGGCTTTGCCGGATGTGGTGGTGATCCCGGCGAATTCGAAGTACATTGTCGACGTGGGCGATGGCCTACCGGACGTGGGCACCATGCGCGTGCGCATTCGGGCGGCGCGAGTGACACCAGAGGGTAAACATCCGCCGACGCTGCGATTGTTTTTCGGCAACCAAGCTAGTAACGATTCGCGCGTTGCCGTGCGCGCGGGTGAACGTGATATCACCATTACGGCTTCACCAGATAAGCCGGAGTTTTATCACTGGGACGTAAGGCTCAGTGAAATTGCACGCAACGCCTACCGCCACATCCAGAAACTCGGCCAGTTGCCGAACCCGGCGGAGTTTCTCTATTTTCAGAACTGCTCGAGCACGCCGGTGACTGTGCAGATCGATTATGTGGAGATCACCGCACCGGTCCATGAGCAGTGGCCGCCGGAATCGCATACACGCATTTTCTTTCAGGGCGATCATCAGGCGGACGAGAAAAAATATGCGCGCGAAGTGTTGGCAAAATTCATGCGACGTGCATGGCGCCGGCCCGTGACCGCGGCGGAGATCGACCAAAAGCTGGTCCTCTTCGCCAAGCTTCGGCCGCAGTGCGATGACTTTCAGGAGGTGATGGTTGAGGTGTTGGCCACGGTGTTGGCCTCGCCGAAGTTTCTTTATCTCGTTCAAGCCGGCGAAGTGGATGACAAAAAAGAAAGCCAACGCATTTCGGGTTTTGAGCTGGCCAGTCGGCTTTCATTTTTCCTGTGGAGCAGCATACCCGATGAGCAACTACTAAACCTTGCCGCCAAGGGCAAGTTGTGCGATCCGGTCGTGCTGCAGGCGCAGACACGCCGACTACTGGCAGATCCCAAGGCCGATCGGTTTGCCCGCTACTTCACGCGGCAATGGTTGGGTATGGAACTACTGGATTTCCTGAAGATCGATTCCAAGGTGTACGGGCGTTTTGACCCACTACTGATGGAGGCGATGCGTGAGGAGCCAGTCGCCTTCTTCGGTGAGGTGCTGAGGCGTAACCGCACGGTGATGGATTTTCTCCAGTCCGATTACACGATGGTAAACGAGCGGCTCGCGCGGCATTACGGGCTGCCGGAGGTGATCGGCAATAGCCTACGCCTGGTAAAGCTGGAGGCGAGCAACCGGCGTGGCGGCGTGCTCACGCAGGCGGGACTATTGGCAATGAACTCGGATGGCAAGGATTCGCACCCACTTAAGCGTGGCATTTGGCTGCTGGAAAATCTGTTGAACGATCCGCCGCCACCACCGCCGCCGGCAGTGCCGGAGATTGATTTGGCCGACCCGGAAATCCTCAAGCTCACACTCAAGGAGCGCATGGAAGATCACCGCAACGATCCCGCCTGCATCTCGTGCCACTCGAAGATCGATCCGTGGGGGATTGCGTTTGAGAACTTCGATGCCGTTGGCCTGTGGCGCGACAAAATCGACAAGGATCCGGTTGATGCCACCAGCGTGTTGTTCAACAAAGACGAGCTGCGTGGCATGAAGGGGTTGAAAGACTACCTGCTGGCCAACCGTCAGGATCAGTTCGCGCGCGCGATGGTGCATAAGATGGCGGCTTACGCTCTGGGCCGACCGTTGACCTTTGGCGACCGATCGCAAGTCGACCGTATTACTGCCGATCTCCGCAAGCGCGGCGACGGTCTGGCGGACTTGGTCTTTCTGATTGTGAAAAGTGACCTGTTTCAGTTAGAGTAACCCCCAAGGAAGCGAAGGTATGAACACGAATCTCTCCCCACTGGATCGCCGGAAATTTCTTCGCGGCGCCGGCGTGGCGCTGGCCCTGCCGTGGTTCGAATCCTTCACTGGCGTGGCCCGCACGGTGCAGCGGCCCGTGAAGCGCAAACGGCTTGCCTGCTTTTACCTGCCCGACGGCGTGCCCATGCCGCTGGAGAAGGATCCAGCCTTCAATGACTGGAGCTGGTTTCCGCACGGCAAGGACAAGGACTTTACCTTTACCAAATGCATGGAGACGCTCAAGCCGTTGCGCAATGAGCTGACGGTGTTATCCGGTTTGTCCCACCCGGCAGTACGGCGTGTGCACGGTCACTCCAATGCGGATCAATTTCTCACCGGTGCGAATACTGGTGCGGATGGCGATTATCAAAATAGCATCTCGCTCGATCAGGTGTTCGCCGCGCATGCCGGCGAGCATACCCGGCACGCGTCGCTCGTGATGTCCACCGACGGCGGCACCGGATCGCCGCGCGGTGCGCAGACGATGTCCTACAACAGCAACGGCCGGCCCATCCCCGCCGAGCACAAGCCCAAGCGCATTTTCGACATGCTCTTCGTGAAGAGCAATCCGCACGCCGCACGCCGCCTTGCCTTGAGCAAAAGCGCCCTTGATGACCTCATGGAGGACGCCCGCTCGCTGAAGCGTTCGCTCTCCAAGCGCGACCAGGAAACGCTTGCAGAGTATTTACAGTCCGTGCGGGACACGGAAATGAAGATCGAGAAGGCCAAGCGTTGGCTTAATATTCCTCTACCGCGCTTGGACGTAGATCACCTTAAGCTCGACGTCACTCCCGAGGATCCGCGCAATTACCTACAGACGATGTACGAACTGATTTACCTCGCGTTCAAGACCGACACCACACGCGTGGCGACCTACCAGCTTGGCCGTGAAAATGGCGTGGGTATCAGTGACTACCTTGCTCGCGCAGTGGGATACAAGGCGACCCACCATCTTTCGCATGAAACCAAGAAACCCGGCGGCTTCAAGAACTTTGGCATCTACTGCCGTTTCATCAACGAGGAACTCGGCCGTTTTGCCAGCCGGCTCAAGGCTACGCCCGAGCCCGGAGGCGAGGGCAACATGCTTGACAACACCGCACTCCTGTTCGGCTCCGCCTCCAGCGCCTTCCACCTCTCACGCAACTACCCGTTGCTCTTGATCGGCGGCCGCAACATGGACTTCAAGCACGGTCAATACCTCAAGTATGGCCAGGGCAACAAAAACCATCAGGCAACTTCCGGCATCAGCACCGATGCCGGTTGGCGCGCCGAAATGGATTACACCGAGCTGCCGCTCTCCAACCTATACCTCACCATGCTTCACAAACTCGGAGTGGAGACTGAAAGCTTCGGCGGCAGCACCGGTACGTTAGGCGAAGTGTGAGTTTCTAAACGTCAATGAACTGTCAATGAAACAGATGGCTTTTGAGGGAGAGTGAGCTGGCCAAGCCTTAAAAATCTTGAAAATAAAGACTTTAGGGATGGTGGGCGAAGAGGGATTCGAACCCCCGACCAACGGTGTGTAAGACCGCTGCGCTAGCCGCTGCGCCATTCGCCCATCCGGAGAAGTGTTCGGCCGATTGGCCGCACGGGCGCATTCTCAACAAATCGTTCCCGGTCGCAAGTCTTTCCGCTTGGTCAGGAGCACTCACTTGAAGATCGCTGTCTTGAGGTTGCCGGTTGTGTCGATTGAACCGCGTGTCATGGCGTTGGTGTTGAACTCCATCACGACGTTGCCCTGTGCGTCGATGCCGATGATGCCTCCGGAGCCGCCGGCCTGTTTGAGCACGGTGTGCACGACGTCGGTTGCGGCCTTGGCCAGGCTCTCCTTTATGTATGCGATCCGTGCGCTGATGTCGTGGGCGACGGCGTGCCGTATGAAGTATTCGCCGTGGCCGGTGCAGGAAATGCCGGCGGTGCGGTTGTCGGCGTAGGTGCCGGCGCCGATGATCGGCGAGTCGCCGATGCGGCCAAATCGCTTGCCGGTCATCCCGCCGGTGGAGGTGCCGGCGGCGATGTTGCCTTTGGCGTCCAGCGCCACGCAGCCGACGGTGCCGAAGTAGTCAGCGTGCCGATCCGGCTCGGCGGTGGCCTGCGGCTTGGCCGTGGCTTCCTGTTGCTTGAGCCATTTTTGAATCTGTTTCCAGCGTCGCTCGGTGAAAAAGTATTTGGGATCGACGATCTCGAGCCCGTTGTCGCTGGCGAACTTCTCCGCCCCTTGGTTGGTGAACAGGACGTGTGGCGACTTTTCCATCACGGCACGCGCGGCGCGGATGGGGTTTTTCACTGTGGTCACGCCGCCGACGGCGCCGGCCTGCAGCGCGCGCCCGTCCATAATCGATGCGTCGAGTTCGTTTTTTCCCTCGGCGGTGAAGACCGCACCCCTGCCGGCGTTAAACACCGGCGCGTCCTCCATGATGACGATGGCAGCCTCGACGGCGTCGAGCGCACTGCCGCCGCGCTTGAGGATAGTGTGCCCGGCGCGGAGCGATTGCTCGAGCGTAGCGTGGTATAGCCGCTCGCGCTCCGGTGTGAGTGCGTCGCGGTCGATGCGTCCGGCGCCACCGTGAACGACGATGGCAATGGGCTTGGCTTGTGGGGTCATAGCAATGAAAAACAGCAGGGCAATGGTGATGGCTTTCATCACGGGCAAGCTTGGCCAATCGCGGCTCGCTTGGCAACTCGGGGCTTCACAGGCCGCGCGTTCTGCCGTTGACTGGCCTGCCGCTTGGCTGCTTGGTCAAGCGCATGCCATGCCCGACAGCACCCCCTTTATTATTGACGCCCACCTCGATCTCTCGATGAACGCGCTTGAGTGGAACCGCGATCTGTCGCGTCCGCTCGGCGAGATTCGAGAGCGAGAAGCCGGCCGAACCGACAAGAAGGACCGTGGCCGGGGTACCGTCTGCCTGCCGGAGATGCGCCGTGGCAAGATCGGCTTGTGTGTCGCCACGCAGATCGCGCGCTACACCAAGCGCAGCAACTCGCTGCCCGGCTGGCATTCCCCGGAACAGGCCTGGGCGCAGACGCAGGGGCAGCTCGCCTGGTACCGCGAGATGGAGCGCCGGGGCGAGCTGACGCAGATCGCCGACCTTGGCCAACTGGAGGGGCACTTGGCCAAGTGGGCCGATGGGCCAAGCGACGACCTGCCGGTGGGCTACATTTTAAGTCTCGAGGGGGCGGACTCGCTCGTGACGCTGCAACACCTCGAGCGGGCGCACGCCTATGGACTGCGCGCGCTTGGCCCGGCGCATTACGGCCCGGGCACCTATGCTCCCGGCACCAACGAGAGAGGTGGCCTTGGTCAGGCGGGGCCTGACCTGCTGCGCGAGATGGAACGGCTCGGCATCATCCTAGACGTGACGCACTTGAGCGACGAGTCGTTTGACGAGTCGATGGACATTTTTGGCGGCACGGTTTGGGCGAGCCACTGCAACTGCCGCGCGTTGGTGCCGGGCGACCGGCAACTCAGCGATCGGCAACTCCGGCGCGTGATCGAGCGCGGTGGCGTGATTGGCGCGGCGTTTGACGCGTGGATGCTGATCCCCGACTGGGAACGCGGTGTGACGACGCCAGAGGCGTCCGGCGTCGCGCTCTCGCACGTGGTTGATCATATTGACCACGTCTGCCAGCTCGCCGGCAACGCCGACCACGCCGGTATCGGCACCGATCTCGACGGCGGCTTCGGGCGCGAGCAGGCGCCGGGGGACTTGGAGACGATCGCCGATCTGCAGAAGCTGCTTGCCCTGCTCGCTGCGTGCGGCTACTCGGCGGCGGACATCGAAAAAATCATGAGCGGTAATTTTCTCCGGCTGCTCCGGGATGTCTGGTCGTAAGCCGCTTTTCATCGCTGTATCGTGTTCAACCGTTTAAACTCTCCGCGCCGGTCATGAGCCAGCCTGAAACCAACGCCGAAGTCAGCCGCCCCGCCATCAGGGATGAGTTGTCGCGGTTTTGGCAGGGGATGCCGGACAAGCCTCTGTTCCTCGCGCTGCTCGGGTCCTGGCTGGTTCTTTTTCAACTGCTGGGCAATTCCACCTTTGGCTACGTCGATACGCATTCGCTTTATGGCTGGATGAATTACGCCTACGGCAACTCGAAGGATGACGAGCTGGGCTACATCATCCCGCTGATCGTGCTGGGCCTGTGCTATTGGAAACGCGACGAGTTGCTCGCCGCACCCAAGCGCAACTGGTGGCCGGCGATGGCGCTGGTGGTGATGGCGCTGGTGGTGCATCTGATTGGCTACGTCATCCAGCAGACACGCGTTTCGATCGTTGGTTTTTACCTTGGGCTGTACGCGCTGACCGGTTTGGTTTGGGGACCGGCCTGGCTGCGGGCCAGTTTTTTCCCCGTCTGCCTGTTTGCGTTCGCCGTGCCGCTTGGGACGCTGGCAGACTTTGTCACCGTGCCGTTGCGGCACTTGGTGTCGGGCATTACCGGGTGGATTTGCGGCACGCTGCTCGGCGTCGATATCATCCAGGAAGGCGTGCAGATTTTTGACTCCAAGCGCCGCTACAACTACGAGATCGCCGCCGCGTGTAGCGGAATTCGCAGCCTGACGGTGACGCTGGCTTTTTTTGCCATTTACGGCTTCGTCGCCTTTTGCACGCGGTGGAAAACGGCGGTGATCATCCTTTCGGCCTTTCCGCTGGCGGTGGCGGGGAATGTCTTTCGGCTAGCGTTGATCATCCTGGCCGCCGAGGTGGCGGAGTCGGCCCAGCCGGGAGCCGGTCAGGCTGCCGGGAACTTCGTTCACAGCAACGGCTTCCTGAGCCTGTTGCCGTACGTGCCGGCGTTTGTCGGCGTGCTGATCCTCGGTAGAGTGGTCGAGGAGGACGGGCGGTCCGGGCCAGCGATGGAGGCAGCCAGTGAGTAGACAAGGCAAAATCATTGCCGCTGTTTTTCTACTGCTTGTCGCGGCGGCGGCGGTTTTTTTATCGCGGCTCAATTCCGCCGGCCAAGCGCTTGGCCAACCGGGCCTCCATCTCACCGCGATGGAGCTTTTTAATGAAAATGGCAAAGTCGTCCGCACGAACGCTGTTGCGTTACCGGTGCAGGTTTTTGACTGCACCTCCAAGCCGACGCCGGTCACCCAGTTGGAGCTCGACTGGCTGCCGCCGGACACCACGTACGGCCGACGCCGCTACTCGTTCCGTGACAAAACCTGGATCGAGAACAGCGTGGTGCTCATGGGGCAGGACCGCACCTCGATTCACAAGCCGGAGTACTGTCTGCCGGGGCAGGGCTTCAAGATAGACCTTCGCGAAGTGGTCACCATCCCAATCCAGCAACCGCACTCGTACGACCTGCCGGTCATGAAATTGACGACCTCGAAAACGGTCCACGATCGCAGCAGGCGCGAGATACCGTTGAGGGGCGTGTACATTTATTGGTTTGTCGCCGATGGCAAACTGGCGACGCACCATCTTGACCGGATGTGGACGATGACCAAGGGCCTGCTCAGCGAGGGCGTGCTGCAGCGCTGGGCCTATGTGAGCTACTTCGCCATCTGCAAACCGGGCGACGAGGACGCGACCTTCGACAGGATGGCCAAGTTCATTACCGAGTCCGTCCCAAAATTTCAAACCACCACCGGCCCACCGAAGAGTTAGGCCGACTTGGCGCTCTTTGACCGCATCCCCAAAAAGTTTTTCAGTGCCTTGGCCGATTTTTTGCCGAAACCGGGCACTTGTTGAATGTCCTCGAGGCTGGCTTTGCGTAGTTGCTGCACCGAGCCGAATTTTTTAAGCAGCGCGGCCTTTCGGCTGCCGCCGATTCCGGGCAATTCATCGAGAATGCTCTCGGAGATTTTCTTCAACCGCAGCTGCGCATTGTACGTGTTGGCGAATCGGTGCGACTCGTCGCGCACGCGCTGCAGCAGCTTCAGTGCGCCGCTGTCTAGGTCAAGCCGGAGCGGTGCATTTTTGCCAGGTCGGTAAATTTCCTCGAACTCCTTGGCCAAGCCGATTACCGGCACGTGCTCGAGACCAAGCTTGGCCAACTCGCGGCATGCCATGCCAAGCTGCCCCTTGCCGCCGTCGATCAGAATAAGGTCCGGCATCGGGCGAGACTCGCGCTGGAGCCGGCTGTAGCGCCGCCGCACCGTCTCGGCCATACACGCGAAGTCGTCCTGCGCCACAACGTTCTTTATGCGAAAACGCCGGTACTGCGCGCGGTCAGGCTTACCGTCCAAAAAACTGACCATCGACGCGACCATAAACGTTCCGCTGATGTTTGAGATGTCAAACCCCTCGATGCGCCCGGGCGAGGCGGCGAGGCCAATCGCCTGGGCAAGTGCGATGAGGTCGCGTCCAGAGTCGATCGCCCCGGGCAGATTGACCGGCATCCGGGTGAACTTGCGCGACTTGCGGGTGGTCTCGCGCAGGTCGCTGATCATGTCGCGGTAGCGCGCGGCCTTCTCAAAGTCGCGCGCCTCAGAGGCCTTCCGCATCTGGGCCTCGAGTTCCTTTTGCCATTCGCCGGTTTGGCCCTCGAGATAGTCGCACGCCTCGGCGACCTGCCGCCGGTAGTCGTCGAGCGTCACCTTGCCGACGCAGGGCGCGGAGCAGTGCTGTAAGTGGCCGTAGAGACAATGCTTGTAGTCGCGCTCGGTGGGTTTAAGCGGACGGCAACCGCGTAGGTTGAATTTTTTGCGTAGCATTGTGATCGTCCGCCGACACGCCCCGCTGCTGACGAACGGGCCATAATATTTCGCGCCATCCTGCTGGCGGACACGCGTGAGGGCGAACCGCGGAATCGGGTCGTTGAGGTTCACCTTGATCAGCAGGAAATTTTTGTCGTCGCGAAAGCTGACGTTGTAGCGCGGCTTGAACTCCTTGATCAGCTTGCCCTCGAGCAGAAGCGCTTCTGGCTCGCTTTTGACGATGTGCACGTCGAAGTCCTCGATCGCCTCAATTAATGCGGCTAACTTCAAGTCCCAGCTGTGTCGGCGGGACGGGTGAAAATATTGGGTGACCCGCTTGCGCAGAGCCCGGGCCTTGCCGACGTAGATCACCGTGCCGAACCGGTCGCGCATGAGATACACCCCGGGCTTGTGGGGTAATTGGCTCAGCTTGTCTCGGATGTGGTCGTTGATCGGCATGACGCTGGGCG
>CAJWPV010000038.1 GCA_913045395.1 uncultured Verrucomicrobiota bacterium
CCGAGTCGGTGGTGCCGGATGAGGTTCGTGACATCCAGCGTGCGCTGCGCGAGCAGGTGAACAAAGGCTGCCACCTTATCCTGACGACCGGCGGCACCGGCGTCGCCACGCGTGACGTGACTCCCGAGGCGGTGCGGGAAATGGCGTTGCGCGAGTTGCCCGGCTTCGGCGAGGTGATGCGCATCGAGTCGATGAAGATCACTCCCAACGCGATCCTCTCTCGCAACCTGGCCGCCGTGATCGACTCAGCGCTTGTGATCTGCCTGCCTGGCAAGCCCAAGGGCGCTGTTGAGTGCCTTGGCTTCGTCGAGGGCGCCATCCCCCACTGCATCAAGGTGCTGCAGGAGGTGCCGACGAGTTGCTAGCCATCGCCACCTGGTCAAGCGCTTGGTTATTTTGGGATGCGAACGATGCGGCGGATGTTGCCGCTCAAAAGCTTGTCCTGGATTTTTGTGTCCGGGATCAGTCGGCGGATGATGCCAATCGTCCGCGCGCCGATGCAGCTTGGCCCGCGCCCGATGATGTCGTTGCAGTCGCTGCCGAAGATCAACTTGTCCTGGTGCCGCTTGATGAACTTGACCGCGTGCGCCTCGTCGCGGATGAGTGCGTTTTGCCCGGAGCCGGCCGACATGTCACCGAACATGTTCGGATAGTCGCTTAGCAGTCGATCGCTGATGCCCGATGGCGTGACGTTTCCTTTGGGGTACATGACCGTCTGGTCGTGGTTCTTGTCGATGTTTCCCCACCATGTTTGTGCGTGGCCGATGAAGTTTACCTTGGGGAATTTCTCGAGGATCTTATGGAACCGCTCGATGCCGAGGTTGTAGTTGCCGTGCTCGAAATGCATCAATATCGGCACGTCGTATTCCTGCGCCAGCTCGGCGATGCGCCCGATGTGTTTTGAATCGCAATCGACCTTGAATTTCTGTTCGCCGATTCCGACCGCTCCCTTTTTCAAATGCGTCTCAATCGTTGGGATGCACTCCGGATGATCGGCGATCTCGTTGGCGAAGTGGACGTAGTTGCGCGGGTTTTTGACAACGATTTTGCGGACGGACTTATTGCCGCCGCAGTTGGCGGCGAGTCCATACAGGCGGCCGGCCGGCAGCAGCACGGTCCAATTCACGCCCAGCGCGCGCTGGTGGCCCAGCAGCCGCTCGTCGTTACGGCCGCTGTAGTTCGTGTGCTGATGCAGGTCGATGATTTCCTGCCTGGGCTTGCGGACCAGCGCTCGGCTGGGCAAGGCGGAGGTGGCGAGCGAGGCGCCGGTTGTAGCCAGAAACTTGCGGCGGGTGAGGGTGTTCATGAGTCGAGTGTTTCCTTCACGAAGGTAGGACTCGCGCCTCGCCAAGGCGACTTTTTTCTTAGCGTTGTGAAAACCGGCCCGGCTGCCTATGCTGCGCAAGGCCAGTGAGGGCGCGTGCCAATGGACAAACTTTTGCTCATCGATGACGAGGATGACGTACGCTACTCGTTTAAACGTATCTTCAGCTCGCCCGATCTCAACCTCGAGACCGCTGCCAGCGGCGAGGAGGGGCTGAAGGTTATCAAAAGTTTTCAGCCGGATCTCGTGCTGATGGACGTCCGCATGGGCGGCATCAACGGGCTTGAGACGCTGCGACGTATCCGGCAGGATGACGCTAAGTTACCGGTGATCATGATGACCGCCTACGGCACTACGCAGACCGCGATCGATGCGATGAAACTCGGCGCGTACGACTATCTGCTCAAGCCGTTTGACGTGCCCAAGCTCAAGCAGATTGTCGCCGATGCGCTCAAGGCGGCGCGCGACATGAGGCAGGTCGTCGCCTGCGAGCCGCTCCTCGAGACGGAGGATTACGACCTGGGCATCGTCGGCCGCAGCCAGCCGATGCAGGAGGTGTTTAAGATGATCGGCCAACTGGCTGGCTCGGACGCCACGGCGCTGGTCACCGGCGAGAGCGGCACTGGCAAGGAACTGGTCGCGCGCGCGATCTACCACAATAGCCGGCGAAACGACAATTCATACCTTCCGATCAACTGTGCCGCGATCCCGGAGAACCTGCTCGAGAGCGAGTTGTTCGGTCATGAGAAGGGCTCCTTCACCGGCGCGATCTCGCAGCGCATCGGCAAGTTTGAGCAGTGCGACAAGGGTACGCTGTTCCTCGATGAGATCGGTGACATGACGCTGTCCACGCAGGCCAAGATTTTGCGCGTGCTGCAGAGCGGCACCATAGAGCGTGTCGGTGGCAACAAGCCGATCGTGGTGGACGTGCGGATCATTGCCGCGACAAACAAGCGGCTCGAGGAGGCGGTGGCTAGCAGGGAGTTCCGCGAGGACCTCTTTTACCGGCTGAACGTCGTGCGAGTGAGTCTGCCAACGCTGCGCGAACGCCGGGAGGATATCCCGCTGCTGATTGACTATTTCCTCAAGACAATTGCCAGCGCCGAGGGGCGCAAGCCCAAGTCGATCCTCGAGGACGCGCAGGAACGGCTGATGCAACACGATTGGCCCGGCAACGTGCGCGAGTTGGAGAACGTCATTCGCCGCACAATCGTCATGGCCAAGGGCGAGGCGATCCGTGCCGACGACCTGCCGACGGATATCCGATCGGTAGGGAGAGATCCGGCCGGCACAAGCCAAGCGCTTGGCCAAGCGGAGCCGCCGCTAGCCGCCGCCATTGACCTTGGCACCATCTCGGCGAAGCTGTTCCACTGGGCCAAGGAGCGGCCGGATATAGCCGTGCTGCCGGCGGTGGAACGCGAGCTGATTGCCCATGCGTTGCGCGAAACCAACGGCAACCAGGTGCGGGCGGCCAAGCTACTGGGCATCACTCGCGCGACGCTGCGCAAACGCATCGAGAAGTTCAGCATCAAGCAGGCCGTTTCAGTCGAGTAGGTGTTCTGCGGTGATCCTAGCTCGCTACTTGGCGGAGAACAGATTGCGTTTTCGTTGCCCGTAGACGCTTGAGCCATCCTGTCCGCTGGGTTGGGCCAGGCGCCAAAACCGCCAGGTCAACAGGATCAACATTGCGAGGTTCACAATCTGGTACACTCCATGCCACACGGTGAATTTCCATTTGGCATTCTGAACGACTTCCGCTTTGTGTTCGGTATTCTCAATCATTGGCGGATCACCTTCGATTTTCAGTTTGAACTGATACTTCTGTTGATGCCACACGGTGAGTTTCGGGTTGATGAATTTGCCGCCGATCAGTGCTAGACCAAGCAGCACGCAAACGATGGCAATGGCGCGTTTTGGAAATCTACCGCCGCTGTACAGCCATTCGATTAGTAGGTGCAACACAGCGACGATCCCGCAGATGGTGTGAAGCATGAAATAGCGGCCGAACATCGCTTGGGCAACTAAGCCGTTATATGGCGGTGGAGTGAAGTCGGTTACTTCGGAGGTGAAAAACACCGGGGCGGCGAGAAACGAAAAAAAGACCGAGCCGCCCACCCACACGGCGGCGTTGAACAGACCCGTAAATCTTATGAACTCCATCACGCCGCAGTATAACGCGACCGATTGCGTCATGCCAAGGTTGGTTTGCCCTCCACTAGGGCAAGCACTCCCTTTTCTGTTGACCAAATCAAGCCTCAAATCTAGGTTTCCTTGCGATGAACTCACGAATCCTATTGTCAGTAGTGGCAGGGCTTTTGACGCTTGGCCAAACGCTCAACGCCGCCGAGGAAGAGCCTTTCACCGTCAAGAAAAACGGCGACAACTATCGCGTCGAGATCGATGGCAAGCTGTTCACCGAATACATCCCCACCGGATACAACAAGCCGGTGCTTTACCCGGTCATCGGTCCGCACGGCGTCGGCATGACGCGCAATTACCCGTTCAAGGAGGTCGAGGGCGAAGCCAAGGATCACGTTCATCATGCGTCGTTGTGGTTCACGCACGGCGAAGTCAATGGCATCAGCTTTTGGCACAACGGCAAAAACACGGGAAAAATCATCCCGGCCGAGCTGGTCCGTGCCAAGGGCGGTCGCCGCGGCTCGATCGTCTCGAAAAACAACTGGGTTGGCCCGGACGACAAGGTCATCTGCACCGACCGGACATCGATCAGTTTCTATAAAGCGTTCGGTGGCACATTCGTGTCGTACAACGTGACCGTCTTTGCATCGGAAGGGGACGTGACCTTTGGCGACACCAAGGAGGGCAGCATGGGCATCCGCACGCATCCGAACCTGCGCCTGACCAACGGCAAGGGTGTCACCACTGCCAACGGCCACGCGCTCAACAGTGCCGGGCACAAGGACAGGGAACTCTGGGGCAAGCGCGCCAAGTGGGTCGATTACTGGGGTGAGATCGACAGCCACACGATCGGCGTTGCCATCTTCGATCACCCGGACAATCTGCGCCACCCGACCTGGTGGCACGCCCGGGACTACGGTCTGGTCGCCGCCAACCCGTTCGGCATTCACAACTTCGAGGGCAAGAAAAAGGGCGTGGGCGACTTCAAGCTCAAGAAGGGTGAACAGCAGCAGTTCCGCTACGGCATCCTTTTCCACGAAGGCGACGCCCAGGCCGCTGACATTGCCGGCTCATACGCCAAGTGGGTCGAGGCCGTCGCCGCCTACAAGGTCAGGGCAGCGGAGCAAACTGGGAACAAGTAGCTTGGCCAAGCGCGGGCTCAGATCTCGTAGTTGTCGGCCTTTTTCATCACCTTGACGCTGACATCCTCTGCGATGACGAGGGAGTTGGCTGGTACGCTGTGGATGAGGAACACGTTGCCGCCCACCGTGCTATTTGCGCCAATGACGGTTTTGCCGCCGAGGATGGTTGCGCCCGGATAAATTGTAACATTGTCCTCGATGGTGGGATGCCGCTTGGCCCCGCGCAACTCCTCGACGCGTGAGGTGGACTTCGCGCCGAGCGTGACGCCGTGATAAATCTTCACGTGATCCCCGATACGGGTCGTCTCGCCCACGACGGTACCGGTTCCGTGGTCGATAAAAAAATGCGAGCCGATCTCCGCGCCGGGGTGTAGGTCGATGCCGGTGCGGCTGTGCGCCCACTCGCTCATGATCCGCGGGATGAGCGCCACGCCACGCCGGTATAGCTGACGTGCCATTCGCTGCACGGCGATTGTCTCGATGAACGGATAAGCCACCACGACCTCCTCGTGGCTGATGGCGGCGGGATCCCCTGCGTAGGCCGCTTCGACGTCGGTCCTGAGCAGTTCGCGGATGGCGGGGAAGCTGCCAAGGAACTCAGCGGTGAGTTCGCGGGCCAACTGCCTCGGCTTAGCCGCATTATCGCTGGGCGGCTTGTACTCGATGCTCTTGGTGATCTCGTCCTCGAGCCGGCCACTGACGCTGTCCATCAGCATCGAGATCTCGACCTTCAACTCGGCGGTCTGAACCGGTTTTTCATCAAAAAACCCGGGCAGCAGCAGCCGCAGCAGGTCGGTGGTGATCGACGCGATAGCAAACTTGGACGGCAGGTTGCCTCCGTCTAAATGATTGATGCCGCCCACCTTTGCGTAGGAGGCAATCAGATCATTGGTCAACTGGGTGATGCTTTCGCTCACGACCGAAGTATCGGCTAATCCACCAAAATGGCAAGAAGCGGCCAGCCATCAAGGCACCACCCACGCGCCGCGCCAGTCGCTGCCTGTCCACGTGAATTGTGCGCGTCGATGATGTTCGTCGCCGAGTTGCAGCCAGTCGATAAACGTGATTTCGGCGCAGAGCACGCTGAAATTCGCGTAGGCAGCAGTGTAGGCACCGGCTTGCGCTTGACTAATCGAAGGGTCGTCGACCGGCAAGCCGGGAGCGCTTGGCGTGGCGTAATTGCGTTTGTTGGCCTCAGGCACAGCGGCCCAGGCGGTGCGGGTGACTTCATCGTCGTGATGCACGGTAACCCTCCCGTTGGCGCGCACCTGCACCTTGGTTTGCGGATCAAAAAAATGCCAGGCCACCCGCGGATCTTTGCGGAAACCAGGCACCTTGGTCGAGCGAACATCAGTCTGGGCGATGAGTTGGCGAGTTACCGGATCGACTGAGCGAAGCACCATCGTGCGGACTTCCGGGCCATTGAGCCCATGGGCGCCCAGTGCCGGCAACCTCCACGGGTGATCCGCTTGGCCGGTCGCCTTGGCCAAGCCGCTCCAGGTTTGTTCGAGGATGGTTTGAAGTTTGTCGCTGCTCATCCGTTTGGCCAATTCAACGGTGAAACCAAGCCGCTCAAAAGCCAAAAGTGCACCGTGACCGAACTTGGTTTCGCTTGAAGCGTGTCGTAGGTTGTCGCCGCTCTGATGTCCAAGTCGAGTCGAGAACATGTGTACGGATTGAACCCCGCCTTCGAGGTGTTACGGGCGGGGAGGCGCCGTGTGTACTCGGCTCACCTGAACGAAGGCATGCGTGACAACACGCGCGTGAAAAAACTGGTCGGCGGCCTAGAGTGCAATAAAGTCGAGATCGACTGGACGGACAAGGGTCGCCTGATGCAGCTCTCCGGCAGCCGCGATCACCAAGGTGTCGTGCTCAAGACATCGCTCTACCCGTATGCCGAATTTGATGAGTTGCTCGGCGAGCCGCGCATGCTTCTGCTCGACAACGTGGAGGATCCGCACAACGTCGGCGCGATTCTCCGCAGCGCCGAGGTATTCGGTTTCAGCTCCGTTTGCCTGCCAAAGAAGGGCGTGCCGGAGGTTTACCCGTCGGTGGTCAAGGTCAGCGCCGGCGCAACTGAGTTCATGAAAATCTGCCGCAGCGATTCGGCTAACGGCTACGCCCGCAAGGCGGCTGAGTCCGGTTACCGCATTGTCGCATTGGACAGGGCCGGTAAATCGTCGCTGGAGGAAGTCGCCGCAGCCAGAGCGGATAAACTGCTGCTCGTGATCGGCGGCGAGGATCGTTCGGTCGGCCAATTCATCCTCAACATGGCCGACGACGTGGTGGGCATCACCCAGCGCGGCCGTGTCAATTCGCTCAATGCCTCTGTCGCCGCCGGCATTGCCATGTTCGCCCTTGGCCAAGCCGAGTAGCTCACTATAATCCGGGCGTGGTTCATACTGGAATTGGGTACGATGTGCATCGCCTCGTGGAGGGTCGGCCGCTTTGGCTGGGTGGCGTGGAGTTTGAGCACGACCATGGACTCGACGGGCATTCCGACGCCGACGTGCTGATGCACGCGATCTGCGACGCGGTGCTGGGGGCGATCGGCGAAGGCGACATCGGTAGCTATTTTCCGCCCAGCGATCCGCAGTGGAAGGATGCGCCTAGCCGGATTTTTTTGGCGGAGGCGGCCGCGCTTGTCAGCAAAGAGGGTGGCAAAATTGTAAACATCGACGCGACGCTGATTGCGGAAGCCCCAAAAATTCTCCCGCACGTTCCGGCGATGAAAGTTGCGGTCGCCCATGCGCTGTCCATTTCTCCGGATCAGGTCGGCATCAAGGCGACGACGAATGAGTTGCTCGGGTTCCTCGGGCGCGGGGAGGGCATGGCCGCGATGGCCGTCGCGGCCGTCAACATGCCGGACTGAAATGGGGGCCAAGGGCGAGATCAGTTGGAAGCGGCGCGATGAGTACGGCGAGCGAATGGAGTGCTACGCCCGCAACGAGCGCGGTACGTGGAAGTTTTTCCGTCGCGAACGGCGCTTCGAAAATTGGGAGGTATATCCTGAGCCGGCGTTTGATGACTGGATGGAGCTGCTTGACAGCGTCCGGAGGCGCATCCCCCGGCGCAAGATGGAACCGGCAGACGAGCAGCGACTCGTCTGCACGATCAGGGAGAAGTTTCCGGATCAAAGAGACCAGGTCTGAGTCGGCATCAAATATCGACATCCTCGGGGCGAACCTCGAGGCATTCGTCCTGATCCTCCCACGCCACCGTCGGGTAAATCTCGAGCAGCGCCGGGGCCAGTTGGGAGCCCGCCTGGGCCAGCAGTTTTTCCGCAGACTTTGCTGACAACTCGAACAGCTTGTCGTAGTCGGGCGGCAGTTTCTTGCCATCATCCTCCCAGTGCGCGACGGAGTGCGCCTTGTCGTAACAAGTCGACCACGTGTCGAATACCTGCATCATCTCACCCGGCAGCTCATCGAGCTTCACGCACGTTTCGCCGCAGTGTTTGCAGACTAGGCCGACGTCGACCACGTCGCGGGAGAGCACCGGCAGCAGCGGGGCGCGGCAACACTCAGCGGCGCTATACTCGGCAGGGATGATGGCCATGCCCTTGAGCCAGATCTGCCGGTCGTGCGCCGTGTGCGCCGCCAGTTCGTAGGTCTGTAGCAGCGGATGGGAGAGCCGCCAGGCGTGTCCGGAGAGTTGGCCAAGCGTCTGCGCCATCCAGCGTGCGAGCGACAAGTCGTCCATTTCCAGGAACACCTGGCTGTATCCCATCCACAACTGGTCGTGTTTGGAGTTTTCCCCACGAGCCATCGGCGGCGGATTGTATGGTCGGACCTGGCCCAGCGGAAGGCAAACCGACGACCGGCTTGGCCCAGCACTGGCTTGACGGTACAACTGGCGCAGTGTCCGAGGTTGAGACAGATCCACTTGGCCAACCGGTGGCGGCGCTGCCCGGCATCGGTGGCGAGCGTGCGGCGCGCCTAGCCAAGCTGGGCATCCGCACCGTCGGCGACCTGTTGTGGCACGGGCCAAGGCGTTACGAGGATCGCAACCAACCGAACGAGGCCAAGGGCTTGGCCAAGGGCGACACCGGCACGGTCGCCGGGCCGATCGTCGTGGCCGGTGTCAAGCGGATGCGACACGGCAAGAGTTTGTTCGAGTTCATCCTCGACGACGGCACGGCACGGCTGCATTGCCGCTGGTGGAACATGCCTTATATGGGGCGCTACTACAAAACCGGCGACTTCGTCCACGTGCACGGCAAGCTCACCTCGGAGAAACCGCGCACGATGGATCACCCCGAGGCCGAGGTCGCCGAGGAGGGAGAGGAGTTCATCCACCTCAAGCGCGTTGTGCCGGTGTACCGGCT